>CALFUU010000001.1 GCA_937929835.1 uncultured Saprospiraceae bacterium
TTGTATTACCGCAATCATCTGTTGCCGTAAACTCAAGTGCTGTCGTTCCGAGCGGGAAGGTTGCACCAGAAGGAATGCCATTTGTCAAGGCCACTTCCACATTATTATCGCAATCATCCAAAGCAAGTGGCTGACTATAAATGACATTATTCGTACAAAGATCCACATCTACATTGACCGTCAAGTCGATCGGGCAATTAGAAAATAGAGGTGCTGTCGTATCTTCTATCGTGATAACGGCTGTGCAAGTAGCTGTGTTGCCACAAGCATCTGTCGCAGTAAATTCTACAGTAGCTCCTGAATCGGTAGCACAAGATCCTGGAAGATTAGCATCATGGTTATGCGTGACGACTACTGCACTACACCCTACCTCATCTGTTGCGCCTGCACTCAATAGCCAAGCAGCAATAGCTTGATCATTACCTTCAGCCCCACACTCTAACAAGATATCCTCAGGACAGAGTGGCGTAGGTACAGTCGTGTCTTCTATCAAGAATGAACTTATAGCAGTGGATTGATTACCACACTCATCAGATGCCGTAAATACATATACTTGCTCATCGGCGCCGCCACAACCAGAAATTGTATTGAACAACTGAGAAGCCAACACTACCTCACCACAATCACTAGAACCACTAACGGTCATCAACCAATTATTGAGCTCAGCTAAATTGCCTGCCCCATCACACTCAACTGTCAAAGGATTAGGTGGAACAATAACTGGAGGCGTTGTATTCTCTATCACAACTATAGCAGTCGCAGTATTTGTATTACCACAAGCATCTGTGATAGTAAATAAATATGGTGTCTCAGAAGTAGACCCACAACCTTGTATACTTGGCTGAGCAGCTGCTTCCCAAGCAACTGCACTACATTGATCTATTCCGATGCCGCCTCCATTATTAGCTAACCATTCAGCAATAAGCGTCGCGTTATTTACATCAGCACATTCCAATACTAGATCAGCTGGTGATAATTCAAACTCAGGAATCAAATTATCTATTATTGTAATGGTCGACAGACAGGTAGTCTCATTACCACACGCATCTATAGAAGTAAAAGTCACTGTATGCCTACCAGTATCTCCACATCCTTGCACATATACATCAGGGTAAGTATTGGTTACAACAACCTCAGAACAGACATCAGTTGATGTAGCTGTTGTTAACCAATTGGTAATGATCGCCTCATTAAGTGTATTGTTACACTCTAATTCTATAGGCTCAGGACAAATTAAAAGAGGATCAACTGTATCTTCTATAGTAAAGACCGCAGAAGTACTACTTTCATTTCCACAATCATCAATCGCAGTAAAAACAACTGCAACTGAAGAAGCACCATTACAAGTCGTTATCAGATCTCCAGTAAAATTATGTGTCCAAGTTATTTCTCCACAAAGGTCAGACGCTTCTGCTCCACCAGCATCATTGAGCCAAGCTGTCAGCGCCGTGCTATTACCTGCACCAGAACATTCTACAGTAAGGTTTACAGCTACGACATCAATACTAGGGCTACTTGTATCCTCTATAGCAAACTCTGCATAGCAAGTAGTACTGTTACCAAAATCATCGACAGCTGTAAATGCATATATTTCTGACTGAGTATCGCCACAACCACTTATGGTATTAAACATTTGAAAAGACAACTCTACGCTAGTATCACAATTATCTGTACCCGTCACTGATGCTAACCAATCTACAAGTTCTGTGCCATTGCCTACACCATCACATTCAACAACTAAGTCTGCTGGACATACAATTTCTGGGTCTTGACAATCCTCAACCACTAGATCAAAACAACACTGATCAGAATTACCAGCTTCATCAGATATCATATAACAGACTTCACTAACACCCAAATTGAAAATCACATTATCACTGTCCACATCATTGAGACCAGTCGAAGAAGAATTGGCAGTCGTGGTACCTGTTATCGCATAAGTAACAGTAAAACCTGCTCCTTCACAATTTTCTGAAAAGACAGCACTGGTCTCTTCATTGGCCTCCCACATACAAGTACCGTCAGTTGTACAGACGACTACTCTATTACTAGGACAATCAATTTCTGGTATATCACTATCCTCTACTGTTATATTGAAAGTACAAGTTGTGGCGTTGCCGCACGCGTCCATAGCTGTAAACAAAATAGGAGTCGTGCCTAGAGGGAAGGTTGTTCCAGATGCAAGACCACTGGTCAAAGCAATATCAACATCCAAATCACATTGATCCATAGCAACTGGTTGACTATACACCACATTAGATGAGCATAGATCTACATCTACATTGACAGTTATATCTGTGGGGCAATTGGCAAATAAGGGAGCAGTCGTATCATTAATTGTAATAAGAGATTGACAACTTTGAGAATTACCACAATCATCTGTTGCCGTAAATTGTACTATAGTGCCAGGATTTCCCGAGCAAAGTAGGGTCGGCAGATTCCCATTATAATTATTGGACAAGATGACTTCACTACATCCTGAAACATCTGTAATATCTGTACTGAGCAACCAAGCAGCAATAGCTTGATCATTACCCTCATCTCCACACTCCAACACCAAAGTAGGTGGGCATACAGGCGTAGGATCGGTTGTATCTTCTATAATAAATGAAGATAAAGCTGTACTCTGATTACCACATTGATCAGTCGCCGTAAAGAGATAGACTTGCTCACTTGAGCCACCACAATCCGAGATGGTATTAAATAATTGATTCTCAATAATCAATGAGCCACAATCACTCGATCCATCTGCTAACGCCAACCAATCATTAAGTTCCATTAGATTATTAGAACCATCACATTCTACTGTCAACTCTGTTGGGGTTGCCAAGATGGGTGGTGTTGTATTTTCTGTAATCACAGATGCAAAAGCCGTATTGGTATTATTACAGTCATCCGTTATTGTAAACAAGAACACTGTCTCGGAAGTACTGCCACAACTTGGAATTTCTGAAATTTCTTCGAACATCCACACAGGCGTACTACACAAATCTGAAGCGATACCTCCTCCATTATTTGCCAACCATATAGAAACAAGATTTGCATTGTTTGGATCAGCACATTCAAGCATTAAATTACTAGGACGTAAATCAAACACAGGATTAATATTATCTTCTAATCGTATTGTTGAAACACAATTGGTGTCGTTTCCACATTCATCAGCTGCTTCAAAAGTTACTGTATGCTCTCCTGTATCGCCACAATCAGTAGTAAATACATCTGGAAATACATACGCAATCTCAACCTCAGAACAAGCATCTGTAGCAGAAGCGCTTGCGAACCAATTCGAAATAATGGCTTCATTAGCAGGATCATTACATTCTAATACTATAGGTTGTGGACAGACCAACATAGGATCCTCACTATCGCTAATTCTAAAGACAGCAGTTGTCATAATAGGATTACCACAAGCATCTCTGGCAGTAAACGTTACCGTTCTAGCACCTGTCGATCCACAAAGATCTGTTAGTTCTTCTGTAAAGTTATGTGACCACACTATGTCAGAGCACACATCTGTAGCTGTTGCACCGCCATTATTATTTAGCCATGCTAAGAATGCAGAATTGTTTTCTGCGCCTCCAGCACACTCTACAGTAAGATCCACTGCCGGAGTAGTCAACTCTGGTATTACTCGATCTATAATGCTCATCGAAGCCGTACATAAAGTAGTATTGCCTGCTTCATCTGTTGCCGTAAACTGATAGACTGTTGTCTCTCCACCGCCGCACTCACTTACAGCGTTAAATAATTCGTTTGTTATTACGGGTTGGTCTTGGCAATTGTCAGCACCAGATGCTCCTGCAAGGAAAGCTGACACATCCGAAGCATTGCCTAATCCATCACATTCAACGACTAGATCAGCTGGACAAGTTAATCCTGGCGCTTGACAATCTTCAACTAAAACATCAAAGCAACAACTAGATGCATTGCCAGAGGCATCTGTAAGTGTATAACAAATAGTACTTGTCCCTAAAGCAAACAAAGTACCACTAGCATCATCCGCTCCACTACCCGATGTTGTTCCTATAATTGTATACACAAGTGTAGAATTTTCGCAATTCTCTAATCCCAAAGTCGGCCCCACATCTACAGAACTCCATATGCACAAACCCTTATCTGCACAAGCGACCACAGTGTTAGAAGGACATAAGACCAATGGTACATCACTATCCTCTACAGAAAGGTCAAATTGACAGAGAGCGGTATTGCCACATTCATCTGTGGCTGTAAATTCTATAGCCGTAGTACCAACAGGAAAAGTATTTCCTGAAGCTATCCCTTCTGTCTGCTCTACCGTTACGCTACAATTATCTACAGCTACAGGCGTAGAAAAAATCGGGTTACTCCCACACTCATCCACATCTACATTAATGGTTAAGTCATCTGGACAATTTACAAAGTCAGGCAATCCAGTATCATCCATAGTGATACTAGAGGTACAAGTCGCCTCATTGCCGCAAGCATCTATTCCTGTAAACAAAACTTGTAGCCTACCACCACAATTAACGGGTAGCGTTCCTGCGTAATTATCTTCAAACGTCACGTCGCCACAGCCATCGACTCCCTCGGGGCTATCTAACCACTCTATAATGAGTAAATCATTCAATTCGCTTCCGCACTCAAGAGCCAACACCGATGGGCACGAAACTCTTGGTTCAGTTGTATCGACTATAGTATAGGATGCTAAGGCCGTCGCTTGATTACCACAAGCATCGGTTGCCGTAAACTGATAGACCTCAGTCATAGACTCTCCGCACCCTGAAACAGTATTGAACAAAATAGCTTCAAAAGTAAATCCACTACCACAATCGTCATCAGCTTTTGCTCCTTCTTGCCATTCAGTTACAGAAGTTGTTATAACACCACACTCCACAGTTATATCAGCTGGTGGCACCACAGTTGGCAATAAAGTATCTTCAAAAATATAAAGGGCAGAAGCGGATGTAGCGTTACCACACACATCCGTAACCGTAAAGATATACTCCGTCATTTGTGAGTCTCCGCAACCTGGCGTAGTGCTACCTATGGCAACAGTCCAGACTAAGGCTGCATCACATTGGTCAGTTGCCACGGCTCCACCATTGGACTCTAGCCAATCTGTTGGACTTACAGCGCTTGGCCCACACTCAACGACAAGATCTTGTGGGGCGACTAAGAGGACTGGTGCCGTGCTGTCTTCTATAACAATAGTTGCTTCGCATCTCTCCCCGTTGTCACAACCATCCGTTGCTGTAAAGGTAACTGTTGTTGCACCTGTGCTGCCGCAATCTGCGACAAAGTCTGTAGGGTAATTATTAGTTATATCAACGGCAGTACAATTATCAGAAGCAACCGCTGATTGCAACCATAATTCTGTAACTGCTTCATTTAATACATCGCCACACTCTAAGGTGATGTCTACTGGACAGGTAAGCGTAGGTGCCTCAGCATCATTAACTTCAAAATTGGCTTGTGTCGTCGCGGTGTTGCCACAATCATCTGTTGCTGTAAAGGTAACCATAAGGGCAGTCACCCCTGAGCAACCTGTCATCGCCCCTCCTTCAAAATCGTGTGACCAAGTAATGTCACCGCACGCATCACTCGCTTCTGCAAATCCAAAATTATTCAGCCAATCCAATAAATCTGCATTCGCATTTTCACAATCAGAGTCTCCATTTGTTGCTGCTGTCGTAATTTCTGGAGCTACTGTGTCTTCTATCGTAAAACTAGATTGACAGGTAGACGTATTTCCATCAACATCCACAGCTGTAAATTCGTAGACATTAGAGTTGGCATCTCCACAACCAGATATAGTATTGAACAATGAACTCGTTATAGTAACGCCACCTGGACAATTATCACTAGCCGAGACATCACCTAACCAATCCGTCAATGCAGCACCATTACCTGTCTCAATAATCTTTGTGATATCGATAAAGAGATCGTCAAAAGCTACAGTAGTATTAGGCGTAATGTTATTTTGTTCATTATACAGGTAGTAACGGATTTTATAGGTTTGTCCTGCTGCCAGCGCAAAATCTAATGGCTCTTGATAGAGGGCATAAGAATTTGTTATATTGGGATCTGGCAAAAATGCATCTTGATACAGGATAGAACTAGATAAAAAGCCATCATTACTTATAGCAGCTGCGACCATATAGTTTCCAGCTGCAGAACCATCTGGACCCGGAATTATACCTTGCTGCATCTGCGTTATAACACCTGCACAACTTGTCGAAAAACAAATTTCTACATAATCATCCGCGGCCTCTGCTGCAGTAAAAGTAGTCGTAGCCGCTCCAGTAAGAATATGCTCAAAGGTAGAACCATTTGGTATGACAGCTGGATTAAATCCATCATCTAACAATTGTAATCCCGGACCGAAAGTAATGTCATTGGCACTACTGATGACGGAACCAATATTATTAGCTGCAGCATAACTCTGACCCGCATTCTGATTATGATCATAAACCAAATTTCCAGAAGGGCCTGTTGTCGAAGTTGATTCTTCGCAGGCGACAGTTATATCTGCTGGGCACATAATAGTGGGTGCAGTACAATCCGTGACAACTACGTCAAAACAGCAAGTAGATTCATTTCCTGCGGCATCTGTCACATAGTAACAAACTGTACTGGTACCCAATTGGAAAATCCTATTGGCTGCTGTTCCTGTACGTCTCGTCAGCGTTGTTGCTCCTGTTATCTCGACCTGTATTACTACCCTATCACAATTATCTGCTGACATAGGAAGGACTGTATCATCAGATCTCCACGTACAACTCCCTGCTGGCACACAAGCATCTACATTGCTCGGGCAAGAAACAGAAGGGGTATCAGAATCCACTACAGTTATATTAAAATCGCAATCAGGATTGGAACGACGTCCACAATCGTCTATAGCTTCAAATACTATTCGAGTTGTGCCTACAGGGAATTCTGATCCAGAAGCAGGACCTATAGTTTGATTTATAGTAACTATATCCGTGCATTGATCAAATCCTACAGGCGTAGAAAAGACTACATTAGACGAGCAATTATCGACATCAACATTGACTGTAAAATCTTCAGGACAATTGACTATCACTGGGTTAGTCAAATCTCTGACTCTAATACTCCGCACCAAGTTGGTTCTGACGTTTCCACAATCATCAACTACTGTAAAAGTGACAGCTGTATTTGAATTACAATTGTCATCTGGTAGGTTTCCATCCCAATTATTTGTTACGGTATGCACGGCACCACAAGCATCTACTGTAGACGCTTCTACATCTGCCAACCACTCTTGGATCAGCGTAGGATTATCTTCATCACCGCACTCTAAAAATAAAGTTCCGGGCGGATTTACCCAAGTAGGGATGGCAATATCTTGTATTGTAAAATTCCAAAATCCTGTAGTGGCATTACCACATTCATCTGTGGCTGTGAATAAATATGTTTCTGTACTTGTCCCACCACAGCCAGAAATAGTATTGAATAAAACATTTTCTACGAGAATATTCTCGCCATCTGTACAGAGATCCGATGTAGAACCAAAAGCATCTATAAAGGTCATTAACTGAGTAGGATTGGCAGCAGAACAGTTGACCGTAATATCAGCTCTCAAGTTTAAGACTGGAGGTGTCTCATCGACAACCGTTGCAGTCGCAGTCGAAGAAGCCGTATTTCCACAATTATCCGTTATCGTAAATGTGTAAGTCCTTATATAAGTATGTCCACAGGTTTCTTCTTGACCATCAATGACAAAGCTCCATCTGACATCAGAATCACAATCATCTATAGCCATCCCATTACCCATGGCTGCAGCCCAAGCATTGATTTCTGGCTGAGCACCATTAGAATTAATACACTCAGCGACAAGATTCTGCGGTTTCATTAGAAACTCGGGAGGCGTTGTATCCTCATGGGTGATGGTTGATCTACACTGTGCCCTATTGCCAGCACTATCTGTTGCTGTAAAAGTGACTGTAGTCTCACCTCCACAAGCATTAGTAGATAAGGCCGTGAAATTATTGGTTATGTCAATAAAGCTTTCGTCACAAGTATCATCAGCACTGGCATTATCCAGCCAGTTAACTATAATCGCATCATTATTGGGATCACCACATTCTACCGTAATATCTGACGGACAATCGATTATAGGGTCAGTATTATCCACAATAATTATGTCAGCCGTGCACGTCGAAGTGTTACCACAAGCGTCTGTTGCTGTAAAGGTAACCGTCTGTGATCCACTTGAAGGAATAGGCATCATCATAGAATATGATTCTACTAGCCTCAGATAATAATCTTTAGGTTCAGACTGTATACTTTGCTTTCCAGAAACTTTCTGAGGACCATCCTCATCTGTAAATGAAAAACTGGAGTCATCATACGTATTATCAACGACAGTCAATCCACCTTCTGGATCTCGCACCCTTGCTGTTGTAATCCAAGTTTCAATTAAATCTTCCCCAGCGGGATCAATGCAGCCTATCGTCAGGTCGCTAGGACAAACTATATCTGGTGCAGTATTCTGAATAGTAACATTAATCGTACACTGGTCTGTATTGCCTAGTTCATCTGAAACTGTTAGCGTAATTAATTGAATGCTATTCTGATCATCGCAATCAAAATCACCACAACCTGAACAATCAATTTTCGTATCGTCTGCACAATTATAATCTAGGGTATACATAACATTGATACCTTCTTCGAGTGTAACCCTAGTACCGCCCATCAAGACAACTTGATCAGCATCACATATTAAGTCTGGTTTGGTCTCTACATCTACTGTAAAAGTTGTTATCTGCTCACAATCATTATCATCTAATATCGTCACAGTATAATCACCAGGAGAAAGATTTGAAATATCCTCAGTCGTCGCACCTGTGCTCCACTCAAAAGCATAAGGACCCCCCGCAGGGTCTGGTGTAACATTAATAGAGCCATCATTATCAGAAGGACAAGTCGCATTGGTAATAGAGACTTGGTTGGTATTGGGACAACACGAAGGGTTAGAATCTCCACAGCTTATTCTTATAGGATCAGTAATATTTGGAAAAGTATTAAAAACAGGCGCTGTCGGTGTACCACTGACCCACTTAATTGAATTAATACCACTCACAAATTGTGGGACAAAATCAAAAGTCTGGTCGCAACCTACATTACCTATTACTGCTCCATCGGTACAGCAATCAGCCCATCTCCAATTGGCCATTACTGTCGGAAACAAACCTGTTATCTCACCATTGTCATCAGAATGGTCAACGGTAGCAGTAGCTGGAAGACAAAAGAAATCGATAGAACCACTTCCCCCATTACCTCCACGAGCGGCATCGATAATCACAAATAAACTGATCTCTCCCGTCAATGTATTTTCATACAAAAACATAACGACTTGGTCATTACATTCAAAACCAGTATTTGAAGATGCAGCTTGGCTCGTTCCATTATTACCAAAAATATAGAACTCAACATCATCTCGTGGATTCTGAATAGCATTAATAGGAAAACTTACCCCACCTTGACTTGCCGTACAATTGCAACCCATAACTACCGCAGGAGCTTCTATGGCTTTGCTTTTTTGCTCTGTGTCTTCCTTTTTCTCTGAGAATATATTGCTCAGTATGGGTGAAATAATGAGATGCGATCTGTCATCACCTAAATCATAACTGCTGTCCATTGTAACATCTATACCATGGCATTTTCCGTACAGCACTTTAAATGAATTATCTTGACCAGCTTTCAGCTCAGGTACCTTCATTATTATTTCCATAGAAACACCTGGTTCTAATTCAGAAATACCTATGGGCAGTACTCTATTCTCTTCGTCCACAATTAGAACATCAGAGAAATCTATTGCCATCCCTTCCTGGTAATATAAGCGTGTCTTTATAAGCTTATCATACTGATTTTTATTGCTGGTTTCTTTTATAAGAAAGGCTTCAGATCTACCTTGAGAAAGGTAGTTGTCTACAATTGACTTTGTGACAGCGGGCATCATAAATGATCCTAGATTCAATACACCACCAGTCATCAAACTAGGTCCAACATCTTGATAAGCAAACCCACTTTCAGAATATGTATTGGTGACGTTTATATTAGTAGAGCAATCGTCGCTAGTCCTGTAGGTTTCTAACCAGTCACTAATGGTCGATTCAGCATTAGGATCATCACAAGCCAATCGTAAGTCAGCTGGACACATTATTCTTGGGGGTGTGGAATCGTCAGCATAAGAAATTTGCTGTTCACATTCTGTACTCTTATCGTCATCATCAGTAAACGTATAAGTTCGGATAATACCATTGCCAGTACAACTCATCGTACCATCGACTTCTGAGACGGTAAGAATTATATCTTCACTATCTGTGCAGTCATCAGTTACATCAATAGTCCTTATCTCTTGGGGTATAGGGATGACATCATTGCATCCTAGAATCAAGTCTGGCAGCTCATCCTCACACACTATAAAAGGAGCAAATTCGTCTGTCCTTGTAATAACAGGTGTCGAAGCAGGATAGATAGGTCCTCCTCGACTCGCTCCACATTCTAATAAGACAAAAGTAGGATCTGTGACACTATTGATTCGGATGACCAAACTCTGGAAACATTCAGGAGCTGGGAAGTCAAAATATGCCCAATCATTGTAGACGTCTGCCACATTGGTACATTCACTAATTTGAATAGTCGGCGCACTACAATCGGGAAGCATACCTTGGGGAGTGTCGTGTACAAATCCCGAGGCTGGAACATTCATAGTCGTCGCTACGCCATCTGCAGTTATGGTCATATTGACTATAGACTGAGAAAAATCAGTCACGTTACCATGCCAATGCTCAATATAGACACGGACCATATTGTTATTAGTAAAGCAATACTCTACTTGGGTTCCGTGAGCACCCAGATCGGTGCTTAAAAAGCCTAAATAAAAAAATAAAATAAATCTTAGTTTCTTGACGAAACTAGTAGATCTAGTCAATACTGACGATAACTTCATTGTGTACACCCTAAAATGAAAAATCAATAATCATTCTATCATCAAGCGCACGCATCTAGTATGTTATATATATAACACACTGATCATCAACCTCTTGGGAGAGTGCTGATACTGCTTCAGGTTGGCATTGAAGCTATCGGTTTTAGAGATGTTGTAACCTAGATTACATATTAAACATAAATATATGTATAATATGTTAATTTACTGTATCGTATGGCGAAATATCAGAAGATGGACAAAACTACTCCGTTCGGGTTTGTGCACCTGATGCCTCCTTTATTAAGGTCTCTATGTCCTCTACTAATCGTTGTATATCCTTGTCTGTAATGCCAGAATAATATCCTCTGATTCGTCTCTCTTTATCTATAAGCACAAACTTCTCGTCGTGCAGAAAATCATCTTCGCCTTTCTGTAGGCCGATTTCTCCCTCGATCAAATAGGCGACGCGGGCCTGCTTGTATATATCTGCCTGCTTGCCCGTAACAAGGTGCCATTTTCCTGAAATCACACCTTCCGCTTGCGCATAGGCTTTTAGTTGGCCAACAGTATCTATCCAAGGCGTAACGGTGTGAGATAAAAATTTAACTTGATCGTTAGTCTCAAAATAATCTTGGACCTCCGCCATCTTAGCCGTCATCTTAGGACAAATACTCGGACAAGTCGTAAAGAAAAAATTTGCGACATAAAAGTGATTATCAAAAGTCTTATTTGTAACAACACTGGAATCTTGATCGACAAAGCTAAAAGGTGCTACCGTATGGATAGTAGAGTACCGCTCATCATCAGTTGATATCCACTCAGGTGTCAACTCTGCCGTCAAGAAAAATGGTAGGCTAGACGCCTTACCATTAGGATGCTTACAGCTCATCACTATCAGTAGGTATATAAAAAAATAGTTACTCTTCGATCTCATCATTTTCATTCAATACATTAATACAACTGTTAGAACCCAGTAGGCCATAATAGCGTCCGTCCTTAATTCTGTAATTGGTCAGCGTCACACCATTCCGATCGAGAATTTTCTTCCCTACTATAATCCCTTGTTGGTAATACACTTCTATGTGGGGCAAGCCACTTGGATAATATTCCTTGTAGACGCCATCTTTTTTTCCAAATTTCGTCTCGTACTCGTAGGATAATTTACCATCGGTGTGGTATCCTATTTGCTTTCCGTCCTCCACGCTAGCTCTATAATTTTTTTCTGTACGTAGCACACCATTGGCAAGCCACTGGCGCATAGGACCATCCATAAGACCTTTCCTTACTGTAATCTCCTCCTTATGGATTAAGGCAGCGGTAGGTTTATCGTTTGTAATGACGCCTGAGAACAGGTGTCCCTCTTGATAATATAGGCCGTCTTGTAGTGTAACGTGTTTGCGAGACACCTCTTGTACACTTTTCTGCTTATTGTCTTGACAAGAAGCAAGTACTATAAGGAAGGTCAGCAAAAGAATTACCGCTCTATACATAGGGTAAAAATAGGACTTAGTTGACAAGACGCTGAGCTCTATTAACAAAAAACAGCCACCAAAATATGGCAGCCGTATTAACCCTAACCAGCATTACTAAAAGTATGAGTGCCAAACTATCCTTCTTTATCTTAGCCCACAGTTGCAAAGCAGCTTTATCTGCTAGCCTGTAGATACATTGTAGATAGGCCGTAGAGCTTTACGAGGTTTCGTCTTCTTTCTGCTGTTCATCAAAGTAATCCAAGAGGGTCCGAGCAATTCCTTTTCCTGCCACCTCCGCTAGCTCATTGAAGGTCTTGGTTTTGATTTGTTTGACAGAAACAAACTTCTGCAGTAGACGCTGAGCCGTCTTCTCGCCTATCCCAGGGATGTCTGTCAGCTCTGTACCAAATGCGTTCTTGGACCTTTGATCACGGTGGAAGTTAATAGCAAATCTATGCGCCTCATTTCTGAGTTGCTGCATCAGCTTGAGAGATTCAGATTTCTTGTTGATGTAGAGCGGCAACGGGTCCCCAGGAAAATAGATCTCTTCGAGTCTCTTGGCGATACCTACTAAAGTGATTTTTTGTTCGAGTCCCAATTCTTTCAGTATCTCATAAGCTGCACTCAGCTGCCCTTTACCCCCATCTATTATGACCAGTTGAGGGAGCGGACTGTTCTCCTTCTTTAGCCTAGAGTACCGTCGTGTCACCACCTCTTTCATAGAGGCAAAATCATCTGGACCTACGACTGTCTTAATATTAAATTTCCGATAGTCTTTCTTAGACGGTTTAGCATTCTTAAAGACGACACAACTCGCCACAGGATTGGTACCTTGGATATTAGAATTATCAAAGCACTCTATGTGGAATGGCATCACGTCCATATCGAGATCCTCCTTCAGCGTTTTAAGTATGCGCTCAGCTGGTGTTTGTTTCTTGACACGATTCATCGCATCCTTTCTCTTCTGCAGGACAAAATACTTGAGGTTCTTCTCTGCAAGATCGAGCAAGTGTTTCTTATCGCCTCTCTGGGGTACCGTTATGGTCAAGCCTAATTCTGTGAGCTCCACTGGATAAGGCACAACGACCTCCTTGGCGATGCTGTTAAATTTTTCTCTCAGATAAGAAATGGCAAAAGCCAACAGTTCGTGCTCATTGTCATTAAGATTTTTCTTCAGCTCTAGATTATCGGAATTGATGAGTGCACCATTAACAATCTTAAGATAAGATACGTAAGCCATATCCTCTTCTGCTCTCAGAAAAAATACATCCGAATCCACAATTGAAGTATTCACGACAGTAGATTTGGCTTGATAATTCACTAAGGCATCTAAGCGATCCTTGTACAACTGAGCTTTCTCAAACTCTAAGGCTTCTGCAGAAATTGCAATCTTATTTTTCAAGTAATCCTTCACAGGTTTTATCTGCCCCTTTAGGATATTTTTTATCTGCCGAATCTTTTCGTCATAGACTTCTTGTGATTCGTAGCCGACACAGGGACCATTACAGTTCTTGATATGATACTCTAGACAGACCTTAAATTTATCAGCTGCTATATTTCTTTCAGTCAAGTCAAGGTTGCAAGTCCGCAACTTAAAGAGCACCTTGACAATATCTAATAGTATCCGCGCTCTATACTTCGAGGTATAGGGTCCAAAATATTGAGAACCATCTTTCCACACTTGCCGTGTAAAGAAGACTCTGGGGAACCGCTCTTTTTTGATAACGATATAGGTGTAGGACTTGCCATCTTTCAGCATCACATTATAGCGCGGCTGAAGTTTCTTGATTAAGGTATTCTCTAGCAATAAGGCATCCTGCTCTGTCTCCACGACCGTGTACTCAAATCTAACAGCATTCTTGATCAGCGTCTTAGTCTTGTGCTGCTGATGCTTCTTCTCACCAAAGTACGAGGAGATACGCTTCTTGAGATTCTTGGCCTTACCGACATAGATCACCGTGTCCTGCGCATCTATATATCTGTACACACCTGGCTCGTGGGGAATCTGCGGCGCTACCTTCTTATAATCCTCTGTCGTCAATTTCTAGATGTGTATATGGTCACAAAAGTAAGACATCTACCCTATCGGTACGAGAATATCACCTTCCAAAGTCCTCTACAAGAAACAGCTCACAGGATATACAAACTAAAAACACTAAATCTTGATAGTCCGCGCTACAACCTGCTCCCCTGTTTGCTCATTGGTCAGACGGATAAGGTACACCCCGGCTTCTACATCTAAGGTCAAACTAGAACCCTTGAACTTTTCAGTATATATGAGCGACCCATCTTGAGAAAAAACCTCATACTGCGTCGGGATGATGTCAAGCTGATCCAGAAATATTTTCCCCCGATTAGGATTGGGATATAACATCGCTGTATTCCAAGGATTGTCATGGGTACTGTCAATCAACAATGAATACAAAGTGTAGTCAAATATCTGTTGCGCCAAAACAACATTATTTCGAGAAGAGGTGATTTGAATGCCATATTGAAAAATGCCTATCTCTTCTACAGTGCCTTCAAATCCAACATAAGTAGTATCTAACACGACTGGATTCAATGTCCCAAACGGATCAGAGGACATAGAATTAAAAACAATCAAATCAAAGGGCGGCAAACACATCGTCGCCTCTGGTATGAGACATTCACAACAACCTAAGGTTCCTGCACCAGGACCTGAGGTATCAAAAATTCCTCCAGATTGTCTTGGCTGAACAAACTCCATTTCTATTGATGTACCATCGTCTACCTTAAGGTCAAAAGAATCCTGAAAAAACTCGCCAGTTCTTACTAGAGTTAGGGGTACATCTCCAAACCGGGGTAAAGAGAAAGGTTGCAAAAGTGCCTCCGCTCTAATGTCCAACTGTATCGCTATACCAGATTCGTCTAAGTCCACGAGATTAGAAATAACGGGAGATCGACAGCAACGCTGAAAGGCAATAAGATAATCCAGTCCGTGATCCAATTCTATGGTAAATGAGTAGGCGCCTCTCTCTATGCTCACTTGGCCTTGATAATCAAAAGCAATCCCAAAGCTGGAGATCTCGTCAACCATAACCTCGCTATACAGTTGATAATCCCCGTTGTCGTCCTGAATGTAAATACCGAATTGCACATCTCGGTCATAATTTGCACCTCCTGAGAGAGCATCACGATACAATTCGCAAGCGACATTTAGGGTACTCTTTCCATCAGCACTATTGACATCAATGACCTCTGCCGTAATATACCCACCATGTATGTGAGCAGCTTGTAAGGATATGCAACCGAATAAAACGAATAAGAAAATTTGAAGTGTGTTCATAATGAAAATTATCTGTGATGAAATAATATAAGTCCGATAACTATTTACTAAAGTTAATAATCCAGAGAGTCAAAAACAAATATATCGAACGATGACAATACTAAAAGAGACTCTCATAGGCTCGCCTACCCAACAATCCTTCTTATATTGTCACCTATATCACTTACAATACTCGACAATGAAAACATCCATCTTAATCTTAATGAGCTGTATCGCTATTGCCTTATCAGCACAAAACAATGATGACAGCCCATGGAAAGTGGAAAACTTTTCTGGTTTAGAATTTAGATCTATTGGCCCCGCCTTTATGTCGGGAAGGATAGCAGACATAGCCATCCACCCCCAAGATGAAAGCGTCTGGTATGTCGCTGTAGGTTCGGGTGGCGTGTGGAAGACGACAAATGCCGGCAATACATGGACCCCAATTTTCGATAATGAATCTTGCTATTCTACAGGCTGTGTCACCATAGACCCGAGCAACCCCAGCGTTATCTGGCTAGGCACAGGAGAGAATGTGGGTGGACGTCACTTGAGTTTTGGTGATGGTGTATTTAAAAGTCTAGACGGGGGTCAGAGTTGGACAAATGTAGGCTTGGAAAGTTCAGAGCACATATCTAAAATCATTGTTCATCCTGATAATTCCAATATTGTTTGGGTAGCTGCTCAAGGTCCCTTGTGGAGCAAAGGCGGTGAACGAGGCTTATTCAAATCTACTGATGGAGGTAGAAACTGGGAGCAAACCCTCGGCAATAATGAATGGACAGGCGCTACCGAATTGGTAATCGATCCTCGGAATCCAGATGTCCTCTATGCAGCGACTTGGGATAGACATCGGACCGTAGCGGCCTATATGGGTGGAGGTCCTGGCTCGGGCTTACACAGATCTACAGATGGCGGCCTTACATGGACAAAACTGTCTAGTGGATTGCCCACATCTAATCTTGGTAAGATAGGTCTCGCTATCTCACCACAACAGCCAGACGTACTCTATGCTGCAATAGAACTTGATAGAAGAAAAGGTGGTCTCTACAAGAGTACAGACAAAGGCAGCACCTGGACTAAAATGTCCAATGCGGTTTCTGGTGGTACTGGCCCACACTACTATCAAGAGCTTGTGGCTTGCCCGCATAACTTTGATCGGATCTACTTGATGGATGTGCGCATGCAAGTCTCTGATGATGGTGGTCGCAACTTCAGACGTGTATCAGAACAAAACAAACACTCAGACAATCATTCTTTGACATTCAAAAAGAGTGACCCTGACTATCTCCTTGTCGGTACAGATGGGGGTATATATGAATCTTTTGATCTTGCCAAAAATTGGGAATACTTCCCTAATCTGCCACTCACACAATTTTACAAAATAGCCGTCGACGATGCTCAACCTTTTTATAATGTGTACGGCGGCACACAAGACAACAGCACAGAAGGAGGCCCATCTAGGACAGACAATATACAAGGGATCCAAAATGGCGACTGGAAAGTTGTACTCAACTGGGATGGCCACCAACCCGCTTGTGAGCCAGGCAATCCAGATATTATGTATGGCCAACGGCAGCAAGGAACCCTAGCTAGAATTGATCTCAAGCGCGGAGAGGTAATGGACATCAAGCCACAAGCTGGACCTGGAGAGCCTTACGAAAGATTCAATTGGGATGCACCTATCGTCGTCAGCTCCAATAAGCCACAAAGAATATACTTCGCCTCACAGAGATTGTGGATGTCAGAAAACAGAGGAGACAAATGGACAGCCCTCTCAGGCGATCTCACCAGAAATGAAAATAGACTCGCCTTGCCTATTATGGGCGGCACCAAAAGCTTTGACAATCCTTGGGATGTATATGCGATGTCGACTTACAACACGATCGCCAATATTGCCGTCTCACCGATGGACGAAAATCTAATCTATGTCGGCACTGACGACGGACTCCTACAGATGACAAAAGATGGTGGCAAGACTTGGAAAAAGAAGGAAGTCTCTTCTATCAATGGTGTTCCTAAAAGAGCTTATGTTAATGACATCAGAGCAGATCTGCACGACATCAATACAGTCTACTTGGCTATGGATAATCATAAAGAAGGAGACTACAAGCCCTATCTATTTAAGAGTACAGATGGTGGGACAACGTGGAAAGAAATTACAAAAGGATTGCCTAAAAGAAATCACGTCTGGCGTATCGTCCAAGATCATATCGATGCAAACCTCTTATTTATTGGAACCGAGTTTGGCGTCTACTTCAGTGTCGATGGCGGTGGCCAGTGGACGCAGCTAAAGGGGGGCTTGCCGACTATCTCTTTTAGAGACCTGAAAATTCATCAGCGGGAAGATGATCTGATCTGTGGTTCCTTTGGACGATCGATATATATCTATGATGACATCTCTGCCTTTAGACAGATATCCGCGGAGCAAATGGAATCAGATGTCAGTCTCTTTGACACAAGAGATGCTTTATGGTATATCCCCCGCTCATCCATCGGGTTCCGAGGTGCACAGGGAGACCAAGGTGCTGGCTACTATGTGGCACCTAATCCACCCTTTGGAGCGACACTCACCTACTACCTTAAAGAAGGTACTACGACTGCCAAAAAACAACGTCAAAAGAAAGAGGAAAAAGCCAGAGAGAAAAAAGCTAACATAGAATTTACAGATTGGGACCAACTAGATGCTGAACTTACAGAAGAACAAGCGCAACTCTATATGGTCATCAAAAATAGTAATGGGGACCTTATCCGCCGCATAGCCTGTAAAGACAAAAAGGGATTTAATCGTGTGACGTGGGATCTTAGATATCCATCAACCAACTTGGTCACTCTGGCTCCTCAACAGCGTGGCGAGTGGGATGCAGCACCACAAGGTATACTGGCACCTCCTGGTACATATCAAGCACACCTCACAAAAGTGGTCGACGGAAGAGACAAAGTACTTTCGGAAACAATCACTTTCGATGTCAAGCCTCTCTACAATTCTGCAGAAGGTACAGACATAAAGGTGGCTTCAGAATTCTGGAAAAACTATGATGATCTTACACGAGAGACTGCCGCCTTCCAGAGTCAGTATGCGCAGATAAATAAAAAATTAAGCGCTCTAAAAAGAGCCGTCAAAAACAGCTTGCTCCCCTCCGACGCCTACAGCAAAAATCTACGTCAACTCAGCACCCAAGCCCATGAATTAGAAACTCAAATACTGGGTAGTAAAGCCAAAAGAGAGATCGGAGAAAAAACCAAGCCGACTATGGGGGATCGGATGTTTGCCCTCTATATCGGACTCTCTAATTCTACTTATGGCCCTACAGACACTCATCTAGATATGATGGACTGGGTCCAAGCAGACCTCAAAAATTATAAGACGAAACTAGATGACATCAATGATGGTATCTCTAAAGTCGCGAAGCAGATATACGACGCGGGTGGCCCATACATAGAAGGCATAGAAATAAAATAAAGAATCAGAATGAAACTTAATATATGCTCCATCCTTGTCCTAACACTATGTCTAGTGGCGGAGGCTACTGCACAATGGCAGGACTACTCTGCCCAACTCATAGACAACCGTAGTCAATCGATCACCAAGAAAACACTGTCCTCAGCAGAGACTTTGTATGACCTCAATAGAGGCTTCCCGGCTGATTGGATTAGTGAATCAGATTATATTTCTGTAGTGCTATCGTATGGAGAAAATGGTGACACTATCCAAGCCATAGGACAAAACCATTTGTTGACCAAAGAACAAGTGGTGCTGATCCGAGATATGCCTGTAGGAAACACTTTAGAATTCGCCATAGACTATCTCAACACAAACTCTGCAACTAGAGAAAAATCAAAACGGCAAATCAAATTCTCTCGTTGTCTCGTCCCTGCCACTACAGCCCGATACGCAATGGACCACAGCACACCTGATGACTATTTTCAGTCCACGATCATCGATAAAGTCTTAGCCAATCCAACCACCTATAACTCAACTGCCAACGAAGAGAACGGCCTCCCCTCCGTCGTCGCCCAGTTCAAGATTGATGAAGCAGGAAAGCCGTCAGATTTCATCATCACACATCCATCCGCCAACGAAGCCACCAACCAACTTGTCAAAGAAGCTGTACTCGCTATGCCCCCTTGGCAGCCAGCAGAGCAAGACGGCGTTGTGGTCAAGCAATTGTTTACACTGATGGTAGGGAATATGTTTGGTTGTTAGGCGAGAATCACATAAAAACGAGATCAGGTTTCGAGAATGGAAAAACTGATATTCAACTATCTACTCTTTACCTATAATTTGAGGTAGGATTAGGGAAATCAATATCAATTAATAGAATCTCCCATTTAAGATGCACTCTTTTTGTTCTTATAATCTTGATAACCAAATGATTATCAAGCAATTAGTCATTTGCCTCGCCGGCGGGCTTTCATTTTTGTCTTGAAACAAAAACGAAACAAAAAATTCAAGGCTTATTTCATTTCTTAACGGTTCTAAAAACTACAATTCCTAAACGGTCTTAAACTCGCCTTCGGCTCAAACACAAGCC
>CALFUU010000002.1 GCA_937929835.1 uncultured Saprospiraceae bacterium
CGATGCCTCTTAATATTCTTGGCATAATTGCACTGAGGGCAGTTCTTGCAATCCCTGAGTTAATCCCGACCATAGAGGCTACCTTATCGACGAGGCCATTAGACATCAGTGACGTGACAGTATTTAATAATGACATAATTACTTGTTTAGTTAGTTAATGTTTTTCTGTTCGGTTAGAAGGGATGTAATAAATAGCAAGAGGGAATGCCTTTATTACCTGGAAATTGACACGCCAAAATAACGCTTCAAGGAAAGACAATAGTTTCCAAAACCACACAATAAGGAGAAAAATAGCGATCAGCTAAGTTGAAGATAAATAATATAACCCACTACAGCAGTTGCTCGATAAACTCCACCATCACAGCAAGACTTCATAAACTACTGAATATCACAACATTATACCCTCAACCCTTATAACAAGAGGCTAATAAAACGGATACTACTCAACCAAGCCAAACTGTTGGAAATGATGATGTGTATGTTTTCTATTCAGTAAGTCCCATTCAAACTTGGTCAACATACCAAACGTAGGGTTAAGGGTCAGTTTCCCTTTATGCTCTTTAAAGTAGGTTTCGTACTTCTCCCTTGCCACAAAGTATTTTTCTATAGCCATATCAAGCGAAGGATACCGCAATTCTTCTAATTCCCCTTTCTTCAGCATAGGATGATGATACCCCTTCATCATCGGTTCGTGATTATAGATTACGGGTTCAAAAATTTCTAACAACTTAGGAGAAACAGAAAGGCGTGTATGGACTTTTTCTGTTGCAATTTGGAACTGATACTCTAGATGTTCTACCATATGCTGTGGTGTCAATATGCCCCACTTTGGTTGGGTGTTCGGGTCTAGTTTTTTGAGGGTGTCTCTTAGCGTTTTTTCATCCATAGCTATGTATGGATTCTTTTTCTCTACGAGTGTCAATATTGTCGCCATCGCCACTAACTCATCCTCTGTATCAAACATTTCCATATACCACTTTACCACGCCTGCGGGTAGGTTTTTTCCTTTGGTATCTCTGTCTATTTTTTCTTTGCAAGTCAGACGGACATAGACAGTATCGTTGTGATAGATAGGACGTAAAAATCTGCATTCATCAAGACCATAGTTGGCTCCCACAGGTCCTTTGTCTGGCATCACAAATAGGCCCGCTGCTGCAGCTAACAAAAAGTAACCGTGTGCTGTGCGCTTCTCGAAAATACTTCCATCCAAAGATGTGATATCGGTATGCGCATAGAAATGATCCCAAGTGACATTGGCGAAGGTGACAATATCCCCATCTGTAATCGTACGCTTATGCGTCTTGAGTGACATCCCCGGTTGTATATCTTCGAAGTGATAACTGAATGGATGTCTTTCACTTGGTTTGTACGCAGCATTCGGCTGGTATATACCTGTGATGTGGGAGACCGTCGTCGGAGAACCCTGAATAGCGCAGCGTTGTAAGTAGTGCTTTATACCACGCATACCACCCATCTCCTCACCACCTCCAGCTCGTCCAGGTCCTCCGTGCACAAGATAGGGCAGTGGAGAGCCATGGCCTGTACTTTGCTTTGCTGATTCTTCATTGATCACAAGGATACGACCGTGATGCGTTGCGGCACCTATTACAAAATCTCTAGCCTCATCATCGTCTGCTGTTGCAATAGAGCTCACAAGTGATCCCTTCCCCATCTGTGCCAATTGTATAGCCTCATCTCGATGGCTATATGGCATAATCGTACTGACTGGACCAAAGGCTTCTACTTCGTGTACAGCCGTATTTTTAAATGGATTTTTCTCTAGCAACAACATTGGACTCATAAAGGCACCCTTGGTTGCGTCCGCTTCCATCAAGTCGACTTTGTCAAGATCACCGAAAACTAACTCTGCGGTTTGGGTTAACTCAGTGACGCGTTCCCGTACCTCAGCGACTTGATCCTTAGAAGCCAGTGCACCCATTCTTACGCCTTTGACCTTAGGGTCGCCGATAGTTATTTTACTGAGTGACTTACCTAGAGCTATCTGGAAATCTTCTACCAGTTTTTCTGGCACCATTATTCTTCTTATGGCAGTACACTTCTGACCACACTTCACCGTCATCTCTCTACGAACTTCCTTAACAAACAAATCAAACTCTGCAGTCCCCGGCACCGCCTGCATACCGAGTACAGAACAGTTAAGAGAATCTGCTTCCATATTAAAAGGAACCGCCTCAGAAATAATTCTCTCGTGAGACTTAAGCATACGACCTGTCGTGGCAGAACCTGTAAAGGTCACCACATCTTGGGATCCTACAGAATCTAATATTCCGCGCGCCGATCCACATATCAGCTGGAGAGCACCCTCTGGCAATATTTTAGAAGCGATTATATCTCTAACGACTGCCTCTGTAAGATAAGAAGTCGCTGTAGCGGGCTTGACCACTGCTGGCATTCCCGCCATCCAGTTGACTGCACACTTTTCTAGCATACCCCATATCGGAAAATTATACGCATTGATGTGCACGGCGACGCCACGCTTAGGAACCATAATGTGATGCCCCATAAAAGATCCGCCCCGCGAAAGATCTATACCTTCGCCATCAACGTGAAAAGATTGATTGGCAAAATTTCTACGGAGAGACGCATTCGCAAATAAGTTTCCAAAACCCCCTTCGATATCTATCCAGCTATCCGCTTTTGTAGCACCAGTCATATAACTGATCTCGTAGTAACTGTCTTTTCTTTTTGTCAGATAAAGTGCCAGCTTCTTGAGCATCAAACCTCTTTCCTGAAAGGTCATCTTTCTCAAAGAAGGATTCCCCACTTCTCTACCATACGCAAGGATCCTAGAGAAATCTATTCCCTTAGTCGAGGCGTAATGTATCAACTGGCCATTGACGGCATTGTAGATAGATGCACCTTCGCCTTCTCCTGCAACCCATTCTCCGTGTACGTAGTTCTGTAACTTCATGCTTATCTTATTATCGCGTTGACTTCTTTTTAATCTTAGACTTTATGGTCAAAAAATGTTGTTCCCTCCCGACTCATTTTTCTGAGTAAAGGACAGCATCTGTAACGGTCCTCATGATATTCCGCATACAAGGCATCAATACTCTTGACTACATTGTCGATGCCGATCTCGTCTGCCCACCGCAACAGACCCTTAGGATAATTGACACCTTTAGTCATTGCGGTTTCGATATCTTCCTTATTGGCTATGCGCATATATAAAGTATCAGCCGCTTCATTAATCAACATTATAATGACACGATACGATATGACCTGACCCAGTTCAGTATCCTTAGTCGGTGCAGGTTTAGTCGCGCCTTCTGCATAGTCATAATAACCGCGGCCTTTCTTTCTCCCGTGATAACCTGCCTCAGATAGTTTCTTCTGCGTAAAAGCGGGCTTGTAGCGAGGATCAAAATAAAAAGCTGTCCATACAGTTTCTGTCACCGTATAATTGACATCGTTGCCGATAAAATCCATCAATTCGAACGGGCCCATTCTAAACCCTGCCAACTCTTTCATCGCCCAATCTATCGTGGCAAAATCAGCCATACCCTCTTCATAAATTCTAAGTGACTCGCTATAAAAAGGCCTCGCTACTTTATTGACTATAAAGCCGGGCGTATCTTTGACCTTGACAGTTAGTTTGCCCCAATTATCTATAATGCTCTTTGCCTTATCCGATATGTCTTTCGAGGTCTGCAAGGCAGGTACAATTTCTACCAACTTCATTAAAGGAGCAGGATTAAAAAAGTGGATGCCTATAAATCTATGTGGATGCTCTAAGCACGCTGCTAGATCTGTGATCGATAAGGACGAGGTGTTGGATGCTATAATCGCCTCCTTACTCACCAATGCTTCAACTTTCTTAAATACAGATTTCTTGATCTCAGGATTCTCCACTATAGCTTCGATAACGAGATCGCATCCTTCTAATTCTTTTAAATCACTAGATCTAGAAATGTTCTCTAGGATACTTGCTTTCCTAGCCACATTGATACGTTCTTTTTCAATCAGTCGACTGAGTATCTTCTCTAACTTGGCTGCACTCTTATCTAAAACCTCTTGCTGCAAATCATACAGCACTACTTTGCAGTCTGCCGTAGCAGCAACTTGCGCTATACCACTGCCCATAGTTCCTGCACCTATTACGCCTACTTTCATCTTCCTGTAAATGTTGGTTTACGTTTTTCATTAAAGGCAGACACACCTTCTTTATAGTCTGAAGTATTGGCCGCCTTGACTTGATACGCCTGCTCTACTTGTATTTGTTGATCAAAAGTATTTGATTCTCCCAGTTGATAAGCCAATTTTGTCAACGCCAATCCTTGTGTCGGCATATGTGATAACTTCTCAGCTATCGCCCAAGACTTCTCTTCAAACTCACTGTCGGAAAAATACTTGTAAATCATACCCATTCTCTCTGCTTCTTCCGCACCTACTTTATCTCCTAACATCGCAATGGCTAAGGCTTTTTGATAACCGACTAGTCGCTGCAAGGTATAAGTCCCACCTGAGTCTGGAATTAAACCTATCGCACTAAATGCCTGAATAAAGCTTGCCGATTGCTTAGCGACAACAATATCACACGCCAAGGCTATATTCGCTCCGGCGCCTGCGGCGACACCATTAACTGCTGCGACAACTGGCTTTTGTAAGCCTCTTATAGCGCTGACGATAGGGTTAAAATGATTGGCAATAAAATGATCTAACTCTTTGCCTTCGCTTTCTGCCTTGGTCACCTCTTTGAGATCTTGCCCTGCGCAGAAAGCTTTACCTGTGCCTGTAAGGTAGACAGCTCTGATGCTATTGTCTTTAGCGCAGGTCTTGAGATGTTGAAGTAGCGGAAGCGCTATGCCTTCCACCATACTGTTATACTTCTCTGGTCGATTAAAAGTCAACTTTGCTACCTTGCCAACCTTCTCAAAAAGAATTAAGTTTTCCATATTTATTTTAAGCATTTAAAATAATCAAAGGGCTCTAGGCAATCATCACATTGGAAGAGAGCCTTACAAGCTGTAGAACCAAACTGGCTGATCATTTTTGTGTTCGTAGACTTACAATTGGTACAGGCTACGACGCGTTCTCCATCTATAATCGCTCGCTTGTCTAAGGACTCCGATAGTGGCGCCGCGACACCATATTCTTCAAGTTTGCGTCGACCATCTTCTGATATCCAGTCAGTTGACCAGGCTGGGGAGAGCACAAGTTTTATTTCAGTTTCATAGCCCGCTTTCTGCATAGCGATATCGATATCAGCAGCCATTGTATCCATTGCCGGACATCCAGAGTATGTCGGGGTCAACTCCACAAATACTTTTTTATCTTCTTGGCGGACAGATCGCACCACACCCAAGTCTAAGACTGTTAATACGGGTATCTCAGGATCTGAAACTGAATCCAAAATGACTTTTAGTTCTGGGTCTATGATAGGTTGGTTGATAGTTCTCGTTTTTTGATTGTAGAATGATTATCCAATAATTACCACTCCATCTGAGGGTAAGCTCTTTGCATATACTGTAGCTCATTCAAAATATAACCCATGTGCTCAGAATGTATTCCTGTCTTACCCTTGACTACACGTGGAGCGGCTTCAGGAAGTGACAACTCTGCTTGCTCAAGCACCTCTTGTACTTTGATATAATAGTCCTCTTTGAAACTCTGCAGGTCAGGGCCTATTCCTTGCTCGAGCATTTCTTTTTCTACTGCTGTCATCACAAACAACTCGTCAGTGAAGGGTAACAAGTGATTGACAGCGGCCTGAATTTTGGACTTACTTTCTTCCGTGCCAGCACCTAATCGTTTCATCCATTGTGTGGAGAATCTAAGATGATACTTTGTCTCCTTGATTGATTTGGCTGCAATTGCAGCTATACGTTCATCCGTACTGCGCATCAGCGCAGGCGTCAGAAAACTTTGGAACATATCGTACAGAAATTGTCTGACGATGACGTGTGCAAAATTTTCATTGGGTTGTTCTAATAGAACGACATTCAGATAGGTTCTCTCCTTTCTTAAAAAAGCGATTGTATCCTCAGTAACCCCCTCTCCACTGAGCTCAGCTGCATACTGAAAATAGCTCCTTACCTGGCCGTAGAGATCTAGGGATATGTTGGTCAAAGCAATATCGGTTTCTAGAGTCGGTCCGTGCCCACACAGCTCAGATAATCTGTGACCTAAGATCATCGCATTATCCCCGAGCATCATCAGATACTTAGTCAATTGATCCTTCATCTTAGATATGTTTTAATTCGATAGGGAGTTCATAGAATGTGGGATGTCGATACACTTTATCCTTAGCTGGCTCAAATAGTTCGCCCGCTTGTTCAGGATTAGAAGCGTGGATATCTTTGGATTCTACCACCCATATACTAACTCCTTCTTGTCGGCGTGTGTACACATCTCTGGCATTTTCTAGAGCCATAGTAGGGTCTGCTGCATGGAGGCTTCCAGCGTGACGATGTTCAAGACCATTTTTGGATCTTATAAAGATTTCAAAGAGAGGCCATTCTTTTTTGTTACTCATTTTTTAGAGATTTTTATGATGGTTTAAAGGTTTAAGGAAGATTAGAAGAAGTAGAGACTACTGCACTATTGTGTGGGCTTGAAAATCTACAATTCTCTTTTTAGACTTTCGTTTTCTCCAATTACTTCATACACTTCCAACAACTTCAACAGCTACTTTTATGCTAGTTTTCAAACGTGTAATATTTGAAAATCTCCCATTGTTACTAGGCAATTTTTCCTTCAGACCGTTGAGCTTTTATACCATTAGACTTTTCCTCATTTTCAGATTTTTTTGCGCTGTAAGCGAGTGCGGCATCACGTACCCATTGTCCATCATCCCAAGCTTTTTGTCTTGCTGCTATTCGCTCTTTATTGCAAGGGCCATTACCTTTGACGACTTGCCAGAACTCATCCCAATCTATCGCTCCAAAATCATAGTGTCCACGTTCTTCATTCCATTTGATTTCTGGATCGGGCATCTTCAGTCCTAGAAATTCTGCTTGTGGCACCGTTATATCTACAAACTGTTGGCGGAGTTCGTCATTGGTTTTTCTCTTAATCTTCCAGGCCATCGATTGCTTGGTGTTAGGAGAGTCTTCGTCTCTAGGACCAAACATCATCAAGGCTGGCCACCAGGTTCTATTGAGGGCATCTTGAGCCATTTCTTTTTGCTCTGGCGTACCGTTACAAAGCGTGAGCATAATCTCATACCCTTGGCGTTGGTGAAAACTTTCTTCCTTACAGATACGAACCATTGCTCTTGCATATGGACCGAAAGATGTTCTCGTTAGCATCACTTGATTGATAATAGCTGCACCATCCACTAACCATCCAATAGCGCCGATATCTGCCCACGTCAAGGTAGGATAGTTGAATATACTCGAATACTTAGCCTTGCCAGTGAGCAACTGCTGTGTCATCTCATCTCTGGATATACCTAAGGTCTCTGCAGCGCTGTACAGATATAATCCGTGCCCTGCCTCATCTTGCACCTTGGCCAACAAACCTAGCTTACGCTTGAGCGACGGGGCTCTTGTAATCCAGTTGCCTTCTGGCAACATCCCTACGATCTCTGAGTGTGCATGCTGAGAGATTTGTCGGATGTGTGTCTTTCTATATTTTTCGGGCATCCAGTCCTTAGGCTCGATCTTTTCTCCTGCGTCGATGCGTTCTTGAAAACGGGTGGCGAGATTTTCTATATTATCCATAGTTCGTGGTTTTATTAATTATAGATTCAACAATTTATCGGTGATACAGTTTTAGTTTTTTGTAAAAGCTTAGGGTGGTATTGATTCTCTCTCAAGGTTACCCTACTCATTCTCTAAGCATCAAAATCTACCACTACCTTCTCTGTCGTCGGTAAGGCTTGACAAGTCAAGATATAGCCATCAGCAATCTCATCCTCCTCAAGTCCATAGGCAACGGCCATATCGACTTCGCCTTCTATCAGCTTCGCTCTACAGGTACTGCAGACGCCTCCCTTGCAAGCGTAGGGTAAGTCCGCTGCATTATTGAGAGCTGCATCTAGGAGGTTATCTCCACCCATCGCTACTTCAAAATCCATACTCTTGCCGCCTTCTATCAAGGTGACACTACAAGTCTTTCCGTCTAACTTCTTTTTGAGTTCTTGACTAATAGGCTTACCTGCACCACTTGCCGTAAATAATTCAAAATGTATCTTATTCTTATCTACCGATTGTTCTTCTAGAAAATCCTTTATCAGAAATATCATCGCCTCGGGACCACACAGAAAATAATCATCTATCCTCGTAGTATCACAGATAGTCTTAAATATGACGTCCAACTTTTGCTTGTCGAGTCTTCCATTAAACAGTTCTACAGATCTATTCTGACGTGTCAAGAAATGGAAAATTTCAAAGCGCTCCATAAACTGATTCTTCAATGCCTCCAGTTCTTCCTTAAGAATAATAGAGGAAACTGTCTGATTGATATAGAACAACTTGAAAGTGGCTTGAGGCTCCGAAAGAAGATGCGTCTTGATAATGGAGAGCATAGGTGTAATGCCCGATCCAGCTGCAAAACAGATATAATTCTTCTGTGAGGATTCATCGACTTCTACGTAAAATTTACCTCCTGGAACAAGGCTTTCTACAATGTCGCCCACTTTCATCAACTTATTGGCATAGGTCGAAAATTGCCCTTGTGGCACCTGCTTAATGCCAACTTGCAATACCTCATCCAAAGGTGACGAGCATAAAGAATATGAGCGCTGGACTGGAGAGCCGTCAATATGCGCCTTGAGTGTTAGATACTGGCCTTGCTTGTATGAGAAGCTTGCCTGTTCTTCAGGATTGGGCACAAGTGTAACAAGGACACAATCATCGGTTGTCTTTGTCAGCTCTGTAACGGTCAACTTATAAAACTTTGCCATAGTACTATAAAACTAACGTTTGTTAGTTTAAGAAGCAACTGCATCCAGAAAAAATTATACGAGTCACTGGATATCAATTATTTATAAATTACTATTAATTAGAATATAGTGATTATTTTCGGGGTATAAAGCCCTTACTTAATGTCTTTCCTTACTAAGCTGATCTCAACGGGACTGAATGCATCTGACAATGGATTGCTCCGTCTCAGAGTCATTCTATCTAATCTAATGGCACTCTTATCCTTGCCGCTTCTACTATTTTATGTCGTTACCATCTATCTCGGCAATCATTTTGCAGCCTCTATCACGCTATTGTTATGTGGTGTATCTATGCTTATAACCATTTTGTTAAACTACAAGCGCCAGTTTACAGCAGCATCAAAGCTGATACTCTTCTCTTTAGCCTTTATAATCGGCTACACTATCTGCCTATATGGAAAGCAAGTAAATATCCAAGTCTTCATTCCGATACTCATCGTCTTTGTTTTTATTTTCTTGGATAAAGTATTTGATAGACTTCTGTTCACGCTGATCATTGTCTCCTCTTTTCTAGTCTCTTTTATTTATTTAGACATTTCAGCACCAACTTTACTAGACCGTACTTTTCAATACGACTATTATCTAAATATGTCGTTTGCCATTCTTACTTGTGGGGTACTGGCTCGTGCAGTTATGGATAGTTTAAAACACCACCATAATAATCTCAATAAGACGATCGCAGAATTAGAAACTAAAAACAAAGTTATTGCGTCCCAAAATGAGGAAATGGACTTGTTTACCTCTATGGCTTCTCACGATCTTAAAACACCAATAAGAACAATAAAGAGCTTTCTAGGCTTACTCAATAGAGCAGGCACAGTTACAGATGAAAAATCTAAGGAGTACTTATCCTTTGCTCTATCAGGCACGGATCAACTCAATACACTCATCAATGGCATATCCGCTTTCAAAAAAACTGACAAACAGAATCTTACTACTTCTTACGATGCCACTGACTCTATTTTAGACAAAGTCATTGCTATGATCGGCCTATCGGCAAAGCCGGAAGTAACACTGAACAAGACAGACCTTCCAGACCTCAAAGTGAGCTGCGTCCACCTACACCATATATTTCAAAACCTCATTGAAAATGCAATTAAGTATAATGAAAACGAAGTAAAGCAAATCAATATCAGCTATACTACAAATACGGAATACATTATAATCAGGGTGGATGATAATGGCATCGGTATAGAGGAGGCGTATCTTGAGTATGTCTTTGAACCATTCAAGAAAATGCACAGTGTCGAGAAATATCAAAGTGCAGGATTAGGCCTATCTATTTGCAAAAAATTGATGTCACTATACCAAGGGGATATCAAGGCAAAATCCAATAATAATGGTACTTCAATGAACTTGTACTTTCCTATCCACTTACAAAATTAGAACCTCAGGATATTCGATAACCCATCACTAACAATGTCACTCTCCGGAAGGTCTATCAAGTTACTTTATAGACGTTCCTGATCTATACTCTGCTCCAGTTATTGAAATTTTTACGCCTCCCCGTCTTAAGTTAAGTTAGATGTCCATCACGACATCAGCCAAAAATTAATTTCTCTCTCTGTGTAATTACCATTTCCTACACATCCTTTTGTAGAATGACTCATTCATTAACGAATTACTCAGACTATGAAAAAGCTAATACACTTAGGAATCTTTACTTTACTTGTCTTGCCCATCTATGGATTAGAACTAGATACAATAGTAGACCAATCTCAAATCACGAGTGCTACAGTCTACTACGAGGGTGCTACCGTACACAGGACTGTCACCCTCAGCACAAAAGGGGAACATATAGTGAGACTCACAAAACTGCCGCTACACGTAGACAGAAAGTCCATAACTATAGAGGCTGATCCAAAATGTGAAATCAAGTCAGTCAAAAGTAAATTCGAAAACACATCTCTAGTCCTAGGATATTCCAAATCTGACTTGGCCAGTCTCCAGGCATTACGTGATTCTATTGAGATCCTCAATATCCTCATCGAAGTGCTAGACGAGGAATATGACATGATTACAACCAATAAAAATTTTGAAAATGACGCAGAAATAACCAGTGTAGAAGAAGTTGTTCTAGCTTCAAAATTCTACCAATCAAGGGTCAAGGCCCTAAAACTTGAACGACTAGACCGATCAAGAGAGCACAATAAACTTGTAGCGAGAAGGGATGCGCTATTAAAAATTAAGGAAGATTCTGATCTAAAATCGAGTGAAAAACAATTGGTACTATACATCCACTTGGACAATAAAACTGTGGGCTCTTCTCTACAACTGAGCTACTATCATCCCGATGCGAGTTGGTCCCCGTATTACGATATAAAAGCAGGAAATAACGCGGAAAAATTAGAATTGTACAGAAAGGCCTACGTCTCACAATCCACAAAAGAAGACTGGTCCGATATTAATCTTACCCTATCCACCTCAGTCCCTGCCCGCGACAACAGTTTGCCACAACTGATTCCTGTAAGAATAAGTCACCAAAGACCTAGCCATACAACTAGCTACAGACCCCCTTTGGTTAATCCCAATGGGAAGACAGGAAGAGTGATCGATAGAAAAACAGGAGAACCAATCATAGGTGCTAGCATCTATATTGATGGCACTACACAAGGAACAATTACAGATATAGATGGCCAATTCTATTTTCCCGAAGGTATTGGCAAAAACGTTACAATTGCCTACACGGGCTACAACAATATCACTTGTGTACTTCATCAAGAATATACCGTCGTCAGCCTTGTCGAGGGTATGCTGCTCAGTGAAGTCGTCGTAACTGGTCGAGGTAGCAGCAAAAGTAGATCTACAAAGAAGGAAGCACAACCTACTAGAAAGCAAATCGACTTGCAAATCAATGAAACGCTGAATACTTTGAGCTATAAATTAACTAGTACTTATTCAATGAGGTCTGGCTCAGAACCTATCGATGTTCTGCTCAAAAAAGAAAATCTTCCTACCCTACTGCAATATGAATCGATTCCTATCAAAAGTGAATCAGCTTACCTTATGGCTGAAATTAAAGACTGGCATCTCTACAACCTAGAACCAGCCCCTATCAATCTATTTATAGATGGTACCTTCAAAGGGAAGTCAACAATCAACCCGAACTCTCAAGATGACAACCTCAAAATATCCCTTGGAACTGATCCTGAAGTATCGTTTAGTAGAAGATGGATTAACAATAAGTACAAAAAGAAAATACTGAGTAGACATAAAGAAGAGGTCCATCATTACATTGTCACAGTAAAAAACAACAAGTCCCAATCTGTTACCATTAATATCAAAGATCAGATGCCCATCAGCAGTGATGCTGCTATCGAAATCGAACCACAAAACCTATCTGGAGGAAAGCTGAAGCAAGATACGGGTTTGGTGAGCTGGAAACTAACTTTAGAATCAGGAGAATCCAAGGAACTAGATTTAATATACAAACTGAAATACCCAAAAAATTACGACATCAACCTATAATCTCGATGCGGATTACAGGAGCTCTGGTAAGGTCGACTAGAGCTCCTGATATCACTATCAAAAAGTAAGCCTATACTCTATTACTGGGAAAAATCCTAACTGATAAACCAAATCAACTTCATTATTTCTTACATCAAAGCTCTGCCCAAACACGTTCTGATTATTGAAGGTATTCTGTAGATCAATGGACCACATCTGCGAGATGCGCTTCATATTATATCTGACAGTAAACTGAATATCTGTCCTAAAATAATCATCAAATTGTTGGCTAAAAACTTTGTCTTCTTGAAACACAGTCTCACCCTCCGCTATGGAGGCTGCAAGGTCTATAGGTGAATACCGTTTTCCTCCCGCCATAGTAGTTTTGACATCAAGGCCTAAAGTCAATTTGTCACTAATATTAAATTCTTTACCAGCAAGCACGTTACCAACATACTGATTTCCAAAGGCTGTATTGTACTCATTCCCATCACTTCCTTTATACTTGGATTCATATACAGAGAGTGTGGATAAAAGATAAAATCCATCTCTAAAACTTCTCTCCAGCGTCAATTCTATCCCATAGTTTTGTCCTTGCCCTTCATTGACTAGACTATCTCGAGAAGGCACATTGAAATCCGCTCCAATATTTAACGCAGAAAAACTAGAAGGGTGCGCCTCTACAGGTACTTGAGACAATGATTGATAATACAATTCAGACTTAATCTTCCACTTTTCGGCAAAGCTCCAGTTGAGACCTGTTATGACTTGGTCACTTCTTGTATGATCCAAAGATTCATTGCTTCTAACAGTGCCACCCGAGGCTTGTTGTGTCTCTACAAGATAGAGTTGAAAGTCTTGAATCTTAGAATGGCGCCCTAGCCCAAGAGTCCATTCAACCTGAGGAGAAACATCATAACTGAGATTAAGTCGTGGCTCGATAGTGCTAGAATTATTTAATGTGAAATGCTGTGTAAAGAGGCCAATGTTTGTTGTCAAGCGTTCAGTAGGTTTATACTGCCATTGTCCATAGGCCTGATAGAGATTAGCTTTATCGTCAGCATCTCTTAGTGTTCTGAAACTATTTGTATTTGTCCTTACGCTGTCCTGAAAGTTGAAGTCAAATTCGTTATAATTTATCCCAGCAATCAAAGTATGACGCTTCGACAATTTAGTCTTGTAATCATAGGCTACTCTAATTCTCTCTTGACTGGAGTCATCTCTATAAACTGGAACAATTGTCAAATCACTCGATACTGTATCAAGAACCGTGCTGACCCCAGAGTCAGAATAAGAGATACTTAGCTTGCCGAAACTACTATCAGAAAAATAATGCTTGTTGGTCAAAGCAATAATATTACTGTCGGTATTGTAGAAGAGATTCTCGTTAGAATCAGAAAAAAGATTGGGGGTATCTGAATTGCTGATATCACTTAAAAAATCAATCCCTGAGTTTCCGCCCAATCCAAAAAGGGCAAAAGTTCCTAACTTTTCTGTAGGAACATGCACATGAAAACTGAGATCCTGATAACGAGGGATAGCATCCCCAGTTCCTGTCGCACCGCCAGAACCTCCTGTCAACTTGCTGATCAGGTCTATAACGGAGTATCTGTAGTTGATTAGATAAGTACCACCAGTTTTACCCAGTGGCCCTTCAATGCCAGCCTCAAAACCATTGAAACTAATTCCAAATAGTCCTTCAAACTTATCTCGATTCCCTTTACGCAGTGTCAAGTCAAAAACACCTGACAGCGCATTTCCATAATTAGCAGGGAAAGCTCCAGTCATAAACAAGGAGTTGGTCAATTGATTATTGTTCAGCATACTCACTGGTCCTCCAGTCGCTCCCAAGGCACCGAAGTGACTGGGGTTCGGTATATCAATTCCATTGAGTCTCCACAGTAGTCCTGAAGGAGAATTTCCTCTAATAACAATATCATTGCGAGAGTCATCATTAGCAGAAACACCAGCAAATCCAGCTGCCATCCGTGACACATCACTTCTGCTACCCGCAAATCTTGAAGTCAATTCTGAATCGAATTCCTGAATAGAAATGTTTGCCAACCCTGCCGCTTGTGCATCTTTCTCAACTACAGCTGTAATCTCTACTTCTACGGTATTCAGTCCTTCCTCCATCTGAAAATCATAGATCAATTCCTTACCCGTTGTTAAGAGTATACTTCCAGTCACTTGGGGTTCATATCCTATATAAGAGCAAGCTAGACGATATCTACCTACTGCCTGGTCTGGAAATGCATAGAAACCTTCACTATCGGTTACTGTGCCATTCAAAGGATCTGATTCGTGGATATAGATACTTGCGCCTATAAGTGGTATCCCCGTTTCCTTATCAATCACTTGTCCTTTAATCTTATTAGCCAATGGGCTTTGAGCTAAGCTTGGTAAAGGGGCTTGCAAGAAAAAGAGCAGCAGATATGGAAAAGTAATGCTAAGTAGATTCTTCATTGCGACTTGTTGTCATAGATTAGTGAAGTAAAAATTTCAAATTCTTGCGCAAGGTAAATTAGTCTATTAGGCATCACATTGCCTATGTGACTGTTGTCAACAATAAAGGTCCGCTGACAAGGCTAAGTGACCAAATACAAGGCTTTGTGACGATTGACAAAGCAATAAATGTCTAGTTTTGCTTAATGTGATCCGAGAAATACTCTTTTACTTCAGTTATGTATTTGCGAGAAACAGGTATCACTTCATCTCCATCTTGAAGAGTTAGCTTAAGGCCTTGAGCATTGCCGTTGACCTCTATTACTCTTTCTAGATTAACAATATAGGAGCGATGGCAGCGTAAAATATACTTCGACTTTACTTCCTCATCTATTGATTTTAGCGTTTTCCGGTACAGATTGCGATTCAGTACGCCTTCCTTTCGCGTGACTACATTAACATAATTGCCAACAGCCTCTATGTATAAGAGATCAGATAAGTCCACTTGCTGAGCATCGATTTCATTGGTAAAGGCGATAGGGTTCAAGGAATTCAATTCTGAATTTACTGTCGAGGATGGAGGAATCTGGATCTCAGAGCTAACTTTCTGATTAGACCTCAACAATCGTGTATACTTTACTAAGGTAATGAGGGTCAAAGGGAAAATCCCAACTAATAAAGTCTGCCACAACATGACACTCAAGCTAAAAAGACTTAGTGTAGGTGGGTTTAAAAAGTAGACATACGAAAAATTTGAGAGTGCTATGACTAAAATAGTTAAAGCACCAATCATAATCTCTTTACCTACTGTATAACTGCTTTCACTAAAAAATCCAGGAAATAAACGCGGAATTACTATCTCAACAAATAGCATCCCAATAAATGAGATAACACCAAAGCCAATATACATACCAACTGGGGATGTCTTTGTTTTCAGTTCATCTATACCAAAAGGCTTGAACAAGAATAGAAAAAATCCAACGAATAAGCCGACAAAGACCGCTGTTATGAAAGACTGCTTCTTTGAAAAATTTGGAGGAAATGGGGCCTTGAGATTTGACAGCATTTAATGGGTTAAAGTTGTGTGCAAGTTAACTCATCAAACCTCTACTTTAAAACAACAATCAAAATATCTATCAAGAATTAAAAATATAAAACCCAATAGTTTTAAATAAAAAATAGACCTTAGCCCCATCACTAGAAAAGAAGAAATACTCCAAGCCTCGGCTAGTCTTTTTAGAAAAAAAGGCTTTTCTGCTACCACTATGCGGGACATAGCGCGGTCAGTAGATATGGAAGCTGCAAGTCTCTACAATCATATTTCTTCCAAACAAGAGATACTAAGGGTGATCATTATGTCAATAGCCGAGCGATTTACCGACGGATTAGAAAAGATTAGCCTCTCGGAAGTCTCACCTATCCAAAAACTAGAGGCCGTCATCCAGCAGCACGTACAGATGACTATAGAGCACACAGATGCTATTGCACTAATACCGAGCGAATGGGTACATCTAAAAGAGCCCAATCTCAAGAAATTTGTCCTCCTTAGAGACAAATACGAAAAAGAATTCAAGAGTCTAATGCTTGATGCCATCGAAGCGGGAGAAATCGGTAAAGTAGATCCAGATCTTGCCGTATTTACCCTGTTGTCCACACTTAGATGGCTTTACTCTTGGTATTCTAAATATAGACCCGAGGACACCACTGGACTAAAGTCAAAACTCACACAATATCTACTTAAAGGCATCGTCAGCAGATAAGATAGAAGTGTCGTCAGCACTTGCTATCGTCCCTAATGATTGGCAGTGATTATGAAAGTCACAAATGAGCCATATGAAGTGCCACAAAGTAGAAGCTAGAAGGATACATTAGATGCCTTATCGCAGAGCATTAAACTTCAGTAGGTCAACAGTCATCTTTATGTATGATGACTATCAGGATAGATAAGTCTGTATCGCTCTTTATTCTTTGACAAACTTCACAAAGGCAATGCGCCCTTGCTCATTTCCAATTTTGAGTACATAAATTCCGGAATCGTAAGCAGAAACATCAACTGCAAAGGTGCTAATTGAAAATCGCTTATTTTGCAGTAGTCGTCCTCGGACATCATATAACGTATAGATACCTGACTCTATCTCAGACTCACAGTAAATTGTCTCCATTGTAGGGTTAGGAAAGAGATGCAGTCTAGCATTGTTGTCGATGTCATTGACCTTAGTCGTACAACTAAAATCTTCGTCTACATGACGACTATAGACACCCTTACCACTTATAAAAGTGTGGATTTCATTATCGGTAATACTTAAATCATCTATGGCGTGTGAATTCCCACTGAATTGGCAAAATTCTAGATCCCAGGTCTCACCTCCATCAACCGTACTCCAGATATTGGAACCAACGGCCCAGCCATTTAATGCATCTCTAAAGCCTATCTTACGGATGGTAGATGTTGCGATGGGTAGTCTGACCACGTTCCAAGTGTTGCCGCCATCTTCTGTCTTTGCGATGGCCCCTAGAGCACCTACAAATCCTACATCGGAAGATAAAAAGTGAGAGGCGAAGGTGGCAGGCTGATCTATAGTAATAGATTTTGTCTCCCAGGTTTGTCCTGCATCTGAGGACACAAATAAAGTTCTAGACGCATTGACACCAACGAAGGTCGTCTCATCGACCATCTGGAAATCATCAAAGACCAAGGCACCCAAACTCAATAGTTCTTCATTTTCCAAAGTATAATCAACCCAAGTAGTTCCATTGTCAGGAGAGAATCGAATAAGGGAATCTCTAGAAATGTGCAAAAATATTCTGTCAGAATCATAATCAGCAAAGGCTAGATCTGGAGTTTCCGTCGTCTCCCAAGTCTCTCCTCCATCTGCTGTGAGGTGAATAAAATTCCGACCAGCGACATACTCCATTACCAAGGCTTCATCCTCATTATTCATCACAACTTTATTTTCAGAATCTGAGACATTAAGTACTGGTGTCCACGACACGCCGCCATCTAGAGTCTTTAAGACCTCAGAATCTTGTATCATCATACCAACTTGATCTGTAGCAAAATCCAATGAACTTGGTAAACTTGGCAAAGCAGTTTCGACAGGAAAATCTGCTGTCCACATAGAGTCGACACAATTGGCGAACGGCTTTGTAATCTCGGTCATCTCACCGCAGCTATTAGCAGTCCGCAAGCTTACCAAGTAACAGCCTTTAGGTCCATAGTCGTGTACAGGATTCAATTCAGTGGAAGTCGTACCATCGCCAAAATCCCAAAGGACTTCATCGGCATTTGTTACTTCGGATGAAAATTCTACAAAATTTTTGGTGCCGTCAATTTCAAAGCTTGCAGACAACTCTTTGCATCGCTCTTGTTGACATATTTGATCCGTTATTCCATCAGCCAAATAAATAGAGCCGCCCTCATAAGACACACAACCCACTTCCGTACGACTGGCAAACTGAGGCGTCAAAAAAGCAGAACCCAACTCCCCTACTCCTTCTATCCATACGACACGGCTAGTTCCACTTGTGAGCTCCATTTGTATCCGTTCTCTCCCATCTAAATACTCCAAAGTATGCTTAGAAACGACAGTAAAAGTTGCATTATCTATCTCAATAGACGCTCCTTGATCCAGAGAGAAATCATAAATCAGGCGTAGATCATTACAATCTTCACCTATAAAAACTCTCATTCCATCAACTTCCATAAATACAGAATTCACGCCATTCTTATCTGAGTACTTGAGCAAATCACGGCCACAAGCAGATTCTATCCCATCAAAATGAATTGAAGAATAAGGTGTCTCTTCCCACAGTATCCCTGCGTCGACAACTAACGTCAGACCCGGAAGGCTAAATAAAGATTCTGTATTCTGCGCAGTGCTAAGATTAACGAAGAGCGCAGACAAAGCTAAAGCTAGAGTGAAGTTTTTCATCACGGTATATTATTAAAAATAAAAGAAGTTGTAGATATGAAAACTGGAATGGACTATAAATTTAAAGAAAATTTGGGAAACAGTATAAATAAAGTCACCACTATAATTATTCTATGCGCTTTCTCTCTATCGCCTGCTGTGCGGTCTCACATAGAAAAGCACAGACTTGGTCTAAGTTTGAAAATTTGGGATTCTGAGTTAGCCCTTTCGTATACCTGTAGTATATCTGTTGTACGATGACTGCAATCTTAAAGAGTCCAAATACATAATAAAAAACTAAGTTATCGACATCCCTACCCGATTTAGTAGCATAAGCTTGGACCAGCTCACTCCGACTAGGGTTACCCGGAAAAATAGTCGGTGAAGGAATCGTCTGCCCGAAAACAGGCCCATCACTTTCCATAACCCAATAACCTAACGATGTACCCAGGTCCATAAGTGGATCACCCAAGGTACACATCTCCCAATCCAAAATAGCATTGATCTGTGACCAGTTGTCTTCGGCGTAGACCAGGTTATCATATTTGAAATCATTGTGAATCAATGTATGCGCATACACCTTAGGTTGATGATCCAGCATCCACCGCGTAACCTTAGTTGCCGCAGGTAAGTCCTGAGTAGCGGCCTTGAGATATTGCTTGCCCCAATTGGTTACCTGACGTTCTACATAGCCCTCTGGCTTACCCAAATCCCCTAAGCCGACGGCCTTGTAATCTAGACTGTGAAAGGCCACAAAAGTGTCGAGCCAACTCGTCGATATAACTTTAAAATCTGAGGCTGTCAACCCTCTCCGCGCTGCCTCCTTGTAGGTAATCACAACACCATCGATATTTTCCATTAAGTAAAATGGCACACCCAATATATCGCCCGTAGCTTCATAAGCATAGGTCTTAGGTGCCTTAGAAAAATGGGGGGACAAATGAGACAACACCTTATACTCCCGAGCCATATCGTGGCCACGTTTTATTGCTCCAGCTGGCGGACGACGCAAGACGAGCTCTCGCCCCTCTACCCTTAATAGATAGGTCAGATTAGAATAGCCGTTGGTAAATTGTCTCACTTCCAAGGGTGATAGCTTATCCTTTATCAATTCATTTTCGTACAAAAAGAGAGCTAAAGCTTGGGTGGGTAGATCAGCTCCTGAAACTTCTTGCTTAGCCATAATGTGCGCCGTATTTATATAATATTAAAATATCAGAGGCTTAAGGTAAGTTATTCTTTACTTTGAGCTATAACTCTTAGAAATGAACTTTGAATATTCAGATAAGTCAAGGGCTCTCCAACAAAAGCTAACCGCATTTATGGAGGAGCACATCTACCCGCATGAGACAGCCTATCGAGAATATGTCCACGCCAATCCGTGGTCGCATTATCCACCTCTAACAGAGCTGAAACAAAAGGCGCAGGCTGCTGGCTTGTGGAACTTGTTCTTGCCAAAAACCTATGGTGCCTATAGCCCTGGCCTCACCAATCTCGAGTATGCCCCACTAGCGGAAGTGATGGGCAGAGTCTTGTGGTCCTCAGAAGTCTTTAACTGCTCGGCACCAGACACAGGCAATATGGAAGTCCTGGCCAAGTATGGTAGCGCAGAGCAGAAGCAACAATGGCTAGAGCCCCTGATGCAAGGAAAGATAAGATCTGCCTTCTTAATGACAGAACCGCAAGTCGCCTCTTCTGATGCAACCAATATAGAAACGAGCATCATCAAGGATGGAGACGAATATGTGATCAATGGCACAAAGTGGTGGTCATCAGGAGCTATGAATCCGGCTACAAAAGTGTATATCGTTATGGGCAAAACAGATCCCTCAGCAGATAGACACATCCAGCAAAGTATGATTCTGGTTCCGGCAGATACAGCAGGCGTTAATGTCAAACGAGCACTGAGAGTTTTTGGCTCCTTAGATTCTCCAGAAGGCCATGCCGAAATAGAACTGCAGAATGTGAGAGTACCTGCCGGCAACTTATTGCAAGAAGAGGGGGATGGTTTCCGCATAGCTCAGGGTCGTCTTGGGCCAGGAAGAATCCATCATTGTATGCGCTTGATCGGTGGTGCACAACGTGCACTAGAATTGATGTGCCAAAGAGTCACTCAAAGAACCACCTTCGGTAAGGAGATTTCTAAATACAGCAGCATCAGACAAGATATTGCCCAGTCCAAATGTGACATCGATCAAGCGCGCCTGCTCACACTTGCCGCTGCAGACAAGATCGACAAAGGAGGCGTCAAGGCAGCCAAAGACTTAATATCTATGATCAAGATTGTCTGCCCAAGGATGGCCTGCACCGTAATCGATAGAGCGATACAAGCTTATGGAGGGATGGGAGTGTCTCAGGATACACCGCTAGCAGAATTCTGGACTTATGGCCGATCCATACGCCTTGCAGATGGCCCTGATGAAGTACATATGTACCAGCTGGGAAGAAATACCCTTAGAAAATACAATGATGCATCTAATTAACAGCCTGGCACCAAACAACAGTATGCATATAGCGTTATAAGAGGGTAATACGCAAAGCACTACGATACCTCTTAGAAATTTTTCATAATGAAATACCTATCCTTTTTCATCCTTATCTTAATCCAAACGACTATGACTGCTCAAGGAAACCCCAATCCACAAACCATATATGACTTCACCGTTAAAGATATTAATGGACAAGACTACCCTCTTAGCCAACTCCAAGGTCAGAAGGTGATGATCGTCAATACCGCTTCTGAGTGTGGGCTGACGCCACAATACGAAGCACTGCAGGCACTCTATACAGATTATGCCGAGAAGGGCTTTGTCGTGATAGGATTCCCTGCCAATAATTTTATGGGCCAAGAGCCAGGAAGCAATGAGGAGATTGCCACATTCTGCCAGAAAAACTATGGTGTCCGTTTCCCTATGATGTCCAAGATAGATGTCATCGGCGATAACCAGCACGAGCTCTATCAATACCTGACATCCAAAAGCCTCAATGGTGCACAGGACTCAGAGGTCGAGTGGAATTTCCAGAAGTACCTCATCAATGAACAGGGGTTACTGGAGAAGGTTATAGGTCCTAAGGTTAGCCCAGATGCGACAGAGATTGTGGGGTGGATAGTAAAGTAAGTATCTACTAAAAGTGGGGCAAAAAAGCTTCAGACTAGTCTTTATTGACCATTGCTAGGATTTCATCCTTATAGGTGCGGCTAACTTTGAGCTCATCGCCATTATTCATTTTAAGTGTAGAGTGGTTGATCCATTCTATCTGAGTGAGATTTACGGCAGCGGAGCGATGGATCCTTGCAAATCCTCTAGGCTGTAGCTCCCCTACAAAGTGCTTCAATGCCGCATCTGTCCATAGAGTCTTATCGCCATCCAGAAAGAAACGGGTCCCATCATTATCAGCCCTCACGTAGATTATGTCTGACACTTCGACAAAATATATTTTGTCCCTTGTCTTGACCTCCAGTTTGGTATCCTCTGTGACGGTTACAGGTTTTTGATTTTTTTGTGCCAAGAGACTTTCATTTAGACTAATCAGCTCTTGCTTTTCGAAAACTAATTTTTTCTTATCCTCTACCAGCTGTTCTTTGTCCTTACTTAATAAGGCATTCAATTTCTTTTGCGTCTTGGCATTTTTGTACGCTGCCAACCACAGCAAAAAAGTGAGCAAAGTAGATAAGCCAGAAAACCCGATCACTTTGGATCGTTGCGCGCTGATCTGTTGCTCACTGACTAGCTCACTCTCAAGATATGCGCTTTTACTCTTCTCTTGTTCTACTTTATGGACCACCATCAATTCCGCTAATTCATTGGCTGATTTTTCATCTCGAGATCGCTTTAAGTCAGATAAGTAATTTTTCAATCTAATCCCTTGAGATCCGACAACGTTATTTAACAGCCACAACTCCTCAGACTTCAGGTCTTGCGCTTGGCTGCCACCACCTTGCACTTTATACTTTTCTAGCAATTGATTGGTTCTATCTCGAGGCTCATATTTCATAGAAACCTCAGCAGCCATTAAGTTCATCCTTGCCGTCAGTCTATTATCCTCTATGTCCGCACCTTGTCGATGCATATTTTCTAACTCCTTGTAGACTTCTTCTTTTCTATCTTCTTTCATAAACATTCTAAGGCGTAAGAAGCAAGTTTGTAATTTATCTAATGCCGTTAGGTTGTCGCTAGCTTTGACTTTTTGGATCAGTGAGTGCACTTCATCATTATTACCTTGTTTATAATAATTTTCTGCCTGCGCAAGGACGATGTTGTTGTGCTGGTAATTGTAAAAAGAAGGATCACTTATAAGTTCGCCTAATTTTTTTTGTGCATAGCCATAGTCCCCCAATGCTGTAGCTGTACGAGCGATACCTTTTACAATACCCAGTCTATATTGTGTAATCTCGTCAAGCACACCAGATTGCATAACATCTAAATAATGTTGCAAGGCTATCTTATTATATCCGCGATACTCCTCTAGTTCGCCCAAGTAATTCTTACCCATTATCCACGCGATCTTCTCTTGTCTATTGAGAGAGGTATCTATACTAACCATATAGTGTTCTACATACTGGCGAGCCGTAGTATCCTTAATGCTTACTAAGAGTGAAGCCATATTAATTTGGATTTCTATCTGTTCTTTTCTGTTACCACACTTACTGACAATGGCCTCCGCTGCGCTTAGGTGCTTGATGGCTGTCGCCAATCGATTATTACCATGATTAACCCAACTACGGATAAGATGGTGCTTATGGTAACAAGGGTCAAACGACTCACCTCTATCTACATAGTTATCAAATACGGATTCTATCAGCTCTTCAGCCTTTTGTATATCATGATACACATAATAATGAGCAAGATTAACTGTAGTGACCCAGTAAGCAGATGTGTTATTATCTTGACTACTCCTTGCTGCTTGTAGGCTATCAATATTGGTCGGCTGTGCATAGAGCAGGGAGATGCAACTAGAGAGTATTATTATCGAGGCGAAGTGGGCTAAAGAACAGTTCACAGCGTTAATTTTGATAGAGACAAAAGATACAACAATTGTGATTTCTTAGGCTTTTCATCTGACAATAGATGAAGTTAAAGCAAAAATTAGCTTGTCGTGGTTGATAAAATGCAATTTAGAGGGGATGTTCAACCAATTAATATTGAGCTAATCAGACGAATGATACATACTGAAGAAGGTCATGCGCCAAATACGTCTTAGGGTTGTCTATCCCTTCCAGAAATTCAAAATACTCTTATGAAATATGAAAATCTTAATTATCTAAACTGTTTTACTATATCATAGGAGACACGAACCGTGCGGTCAATCTTCAATTCCTTTTTATTTCTTAGAACCAATAAGCCTTCAATCAACCACATCTCCGCTTATTATCGCGACATAATGGTGTTGTGATAAGCCTTTAGTCCAGGTCAATACTCTATTTATTGTCACGATAATCTCTTATCCCACTGAAATATCAAGTCAAAGAGTAAAGACGTACTGTTATTACGACATCGTGACTCTGACTTGTTTCGATAATCTCACACTTGTGCCAAGTATGTAGACTCTTCTGTCCTGAGGATATTACTAGCCTTATAATATCCAAACTGTTGAGCTTGAACTAACTTGTAATAAGATTTGCGGCTTGCAGATGATCTAGAGATTTCTGGATAAAATTGTCATTAGAAAACAACCTACGTTTCCTATCACTCCATTTTTCCAAAGAGGCCTTAATTGAAATGGCGTCACTGGTATTTGACTGTTGAGAAACAAAATCAACAGTAGATAGAAGTTCTAGTCCAAATGAGGAATAATATCCTTCAAGGAAGTTTGTTGTGAGTGTTGCTATCTTCAGTAATTCTGGATCCTTGCTGACATAATCGATAACATCTTTTTGTGCTTCCATTATCAAACTCAAGTACTCAAAAGGTTTCTTGTCCTTACCTTCATAACCCTTAATATAACTTCCGTTAAGCTTGTATAATAGATGTCTTACCTTTCCAGAGTAAGGACCATAATAATTAGGCGCATAATCAAGCTTGAAGATTTTCGAAGCCCCAAACCTTTGCAGGAAATAGCAAATCTTTTCACAAGCAAATTCACTCACAAACTCGCCGTTTCTTACTAAGTTATATAATACGAAGAGTAATAAGGCTCTAGCGTCTGTAAGATTGACTCTTTCTTGATTTAGAATTTCTTTTACATTGGCATTGGGCTCATAAATAATTATTTCGCAATCATGAAGGCTCAATAACGCTGCTTCCAAAATCTCTCTTACCTTATACCATTCTAAACCTCCATTGCCAGCACCAAGAGGAGGTATGGCTATGGACTTGATATCTTTTTCAATAATCAACTGCTTAAGTCTATCTACGCCTTTTTTGATGAAAGCATACTCGGAAGGGTTTCTCCAATGCCTTTTTGTTGGAAAATTGATGATAATTTTTGGGCCTGTAATCAGACTATTGTCCTTGGTGACAATCATCTCACCTATGTCAAAATCACCCGCTTTGCATCTATCGTAATACACCTTATAATTACTGGGAAACAATTTTTTGAACTGCAAGGCTATACCTTTACCCATCACTCCGACTGTGTTGACAGTATTCACTAGGGCTTCTGCATCACTTTCAAATAAATTTCCTTTCCTGTAAGTAATCATTGATTAAAAATATCTTTGTGGGGACACGAGCACCTTGGACTTATTAATTCCTAGAGCTAATAACGCCTTTTTCGTGTACTCATCATACACGATGAAGCCTAAAATATGCTTGAATGGTAAATCACCTAGTAATAGCAATTCCGCTTCTTTTCTTCTCTTCACGTCAAGATCATTTTCATCATTCCAAAATGTAGCATCTATTGCATTGAAATCCAGATGGTTAACCATTTCTTCGGGATCTTGGTCTTTATAAAAAGTTGTCAGGCTATCTGTAGCATGGCCATCTGTGTAAATATAAGGTGTCCCTGAACTGAGAACATCTTGAACGCTGCTTACACAGTAGACAAGCTTACTGGGTCTCTGTATAGGCACACCATTAAAATCTTTCAGGATAACATATACCATCGGACTTCTAGAGCAGAAATAGAAAGGAATATACTCTCCCAATACAGTCCCATAGGGTGTTGGCTTTGTAGCTCTAACACTTATTAATGAAGTATCACCAATCGAAACAAACTTGGAATTTCTGTTAGCAGAGTCTTTATGTGTAATACCATATTGGATAATATGTGCAAGATTATCAATATGCGTGACCCGATATATTTCTATTCTTTTCACTTACTCTTTCCTTTTCTTCTCCACTGCCATTCCTATCGCCTCTCTTACCTGCCTGATCTTCTCGAGCAGCTCCTTCGCATCCCCATCCCTAGGCAACTGCGGCACCAGCTCACCATTCAAAGCCTTAGCGAGGAGCGCTCGTGAAAGATGGTCTATCTTTTCCTCCAGCACTGTATAGCGCAGCTCTATCGTATCCGCCTTATCGAAGAGGAGTTGTCTTAGCTTAAGAAGGACAGCATTGGGGCAACTATAGAGGTAGTATTTTGCTTGTAAGCAGAGGGAATGCAAGAGTGAGAATTCTGCTTTGAGGAAAGTGAAGTTGCTTAGGTTATCGGGCATTGGATTATTCTACTAGGATTACTAATGTACCCTTTAAGCTACGAGATAACAAATTGATGCCATCAGAATAGATGCTGACTTTATTTACAAACTAGATCCTAAAACCTCTGATTTCCTAGGATACCAAGTTGTTTAATGGCCCGTTTATTCATTTTTGATAGTTGCTGATCTACCTAACTTGTTGGTTATCAATATCCTACAGCTAAGAAAATGGACTCAAGCAGAATACTTCCTACAGAGCTTACTTTTTAGTTGTTTATCCCATATAACCTCCTTACTTTTGGGGTCGCTGAAAAAGCCGAAAGATAAAGGTCTGGTAGTTCAGCTGGTTATGATGAGGACTGTAAAGAAATGGTCTCAATGACCATTTTAAGTCCGAACCACGAACAAAGGCTCGTGGATAGTAGAGCGCAGGTATTCTAACTTACCTGATTAGCTCACAAAAATAAAGAATTAGTAACTACTAAAGAATAAGGTCTGGTAGTTCAGCTGGTTAGAATACCTGCCTGTCACGCAGGGGGTCGCGGGTTCGAGTCCCGTCCAGACCGCAAGCATTAGCCTCTAAGTCATTGATTTAGAGGCTTTTGTAATTTATATACCCCTTGCTGCCGTCGCCACTGCCGTCGTTATTTGGGGAATCAAAGTCTATGTTATATGTTTACTGTAGATGCCCATACTACTAACAAATTTCAATGTTGTTTATCCTAAGTCAATCATAAACTCTTTATACAATGAAGGACTAGAGCAATTTAAGAAGGACTTGGGCTATGGTAAAGGTGAAAAAGACTCAGAGGATGATTTTCTATTGAGTTTCGCCTGTATGAACTATACAGATAGCTCTCCTGAAGGATTTGAGCTAGACAAAGACTATGCTATTATTGGTAAGTGGCAACAGAACAACAGTTGCGAATGGCTTCTAGATAATGGATTGTACTTCTGGCACAGAGACTACCAAGACACAAAATCAACAAATCAGAAATACCTATCTCAATCAATTACAGTGGGTATGCTTGAAGAATATTTGAAGTCTGGTTCTCTTCCAATCAAATTTTAATTAGCCTAACCAATTTTAAAATTATTGTGCATCTAATTGCTGAACTCTAGATTTACTATTTTTTATAGTCAGCTTACAATAAATCATAGTAAGAAATTGAGGGGGGGGATATTTGAAAATCAGTATATCAGGGAAGGGATACTAGGTATAATGCCTATATTAGATACAGATAGAATATTTCAAATATTAATGATAGGAAGACTAGATTTTATTACAAATTTAAATAGAGACCTATGTTTACTAGAACAAGATTAGTGCTTCAAGATAAAAATATAATTAAGGCATTAAAAAATAGTAGCTATCTGAAAAGCTTTAAGCCTGAAACATTAAATGAAATTGATGTTGATGATCTGAACCATAAAGAGCAATGGCTAGTAGAAATCCGTAAGTTTATTAAAACCGCTGAGAAGAAAGCAAAATATCGTGAACCTTTTAGAATGCTAGGTTACAATATTGATGATATGTATAGGAGCTACATTTATATGACCTTGTCTACTATGCCAAACCCAATATTGAAAACAGGTAAACAAGATTTAACAGTTTCAGCTATAGGTTCTTGTATGTATCAAGAGGACAAGCAATTTTCTATGTTTCGAGAATTAGTAAGAAGTAATTCACTTAAAGAAGGTTCGATTCAGTTTGCTGATATGCTTAAGGCTCAACATGATTTTGCAAATGGGGCAATTTTCTTTGAAAATGTACCATATTGATATTATCCCAAAGTGATATTTTCTATCATTTAGAAAGAACTTATGAAGAGAGGGGTGAAGGGGTATTATCCCTATGTTCAATTCATACACCTCGTTTTTAATACCTTTTTAGGCAGACCATTAATATATGAACAACACGTTGACTTGGATTTTTCTATTTTTTTTACCCCTCAACATATTTAGCCAAGTTAAATACGATACAATAATTGATAACTGTCGCTTCTATTGTGCAAATGATAGCATAAATATTAGTTACAAAGGGACTTCATTTTATAAGTCAAACGAAAAGATTTCACATTGGTATTATAGTGAAACTGATGATATAGAATTTTTTCCAAGACTTATTGATATAGATTGTGACGGTCTTAATGAGCTTGTTTTTACAAGATACACCAGAGGCACACATTGTTGCTTTGGGTTGCTGATATGGACTTTTAAGAGCGATAAGCCTAGTTTGCTATTTGAACATAAGGACAAGGACATGGGTGGTTATAAAATGACTGATATAGATGGAGATTGTGCTCTAGAGTTAGTGTACTCTGATGATAGTTGGGCCTATTGGAAGACTGACTATTCTAGGTCTCCTAGCGTAGGTGTAGGGATGAAGTTAATTTCAGGTCATTATAAATATCATGATTTTTCAAGTGAAGTTGCTGATAGTATGAGTTACTATGACAGGAAAAAAGAAAAGTGGGAAACTATATCAGACAAAGAATATTTAAAGACTTATAACGAAAGAGTAACCAGAGTAAAAGACTTAAAAGGCTGGACTGACCACAACCTAGCAGACCTTTCTGAATATTGGGAAACTATATTACAACTGCTTGAGTTCGGATATACGGAAGAAGCATATTGTTTTTCAGTTGATGCGTGGAATAGTTCTTGGCTAAACTATGATTCCTTTATGTACAAATTCTGTAACAACCTGTACTCTAGTAAGCACATTGGGTATTTGCAAATGAAGAATCCAAGTTTAAAAAGTTTCTTTAATAACTCTTATTGAATAAATGACTGAATTAGGACTTTATCTTTTCATCATACTGGCATTACTGTATTGCTCTATTGTTCACTATAAGATAGAATTACGGTCAATGATAAATGGTACTTTATCAAAATCTGAGCGAATTGATAATCTACGATTCAATATTAGTCAATTAATATTTCCATCTGTTCTTTGCCTGATAATTGGGATCTTAATGACTTCTGGAACAGTGTATGTTGTCAAGAAATTTTATACTGTACCTAAATTAGGTCACATATTTATAGCAGATAATTTCAAGGCTGTATATGCCTGTAAGTATAAATTAAGCAACAATTCTGAAAATATAAAGTATGGTAAATGTAGTTTTGAATACGACTCCCGTATGCTGGGAGTTGGCTGCGGTATAATGCCAAATATGGTTGAAGGAATCTCAATTTCTGAAAGTTGTATATCGGAGATAAATAAGTGGGAAAAGTGTCATACCTCAGATGGGAAAAACATTTGGATTTATATTTACGATGACAAAACACACTAGCTGGCTTTAAATCATATATCAGAATAGAACCAAAAATAAAAGATCATGCCTATGCAATTGTCCAATTTCAACTGTGTCTATCTAAAGTCTGAAATATCTATTTCACTTTTGATACTACTGTTTACAAACGTAGCTGACTCTATAGGACAAAGCCACAGCTTTAAGGAAAGTACTTATTCCGTTGTATTTGATGATTATTGTTACCGACAAGAAGGATTTCTTAAAATATCTGATGTAAATGAGAATTCATTTAAAGTTGAAATTGAAGTAAGTAATGTTGATTTCAAAGGTAGTCTAGAATGCATTGCCCGCACTGATGGATATAAGAGTTATGCTCAGTTTTCAGAGTATCACGGTGATGAAAAATCAACATTCGGTTTTTGGCTAAGTCCAGACGGCAAATATTTATTTGTAGAATACAATGGACCAGGCTTTATATATAGTGGTGCAGGCGTATGTGTGGAGGGTTACTATTTATTAGACTAACACTTAATTAATTTTTATTCCTATCGAACATATGTTATTACTTATAGGTATTGTGAAACTCAATTGACCAATCTAATACTTCTTCTTCGTTTGTTGATTTCGGTAAATTCCCATCGTCTAATATTGACTCCAACTTGTTAATTCCCTTTTCAATGAACTCAGGTGGGTAATAGTGGTCTTCTCCATAATATTGAATTTTAGATTTTGATCTAAGTTCATTATAGTTTTGTCGAAGAATTCTAATTACTATCTCAATAGGATAGGCGTCAATATCAGAATATCTTCCTTTTAAATTTTCTTGACGGAATAGTAGCATCAATCTGCTTTTTTGCGAAGTGCTTCCGATGTATTTAGGCTGAATATCTTTCATTAACTCAAGTCCGATTAATTGGTTTCTATAAATCGACGCAGCATTACTATGTCCAAGTTCTCTGGCATTATCATTATATTTTTTATTGAATTGAGGTTCACTTTCGATAAGTGCTATTGCCTTGTTAATAGTCTTCTTTGCATTTTCATACTCTGTCAATTCAATATATATCATTCCTAATACATAATGATGATTAGCATCTTTAGGGAAATTTACAACTGCTCTTTTACCGTATAGTACAGCCTTGCTTGGCTTGCCTAAATCTTGATAAGCCATAGCAAGATAAATGTCTATCTCAGAGGACAAATCTGGATTGAATTTTACCGCACTCTCAAAGAAATTTAGAGCAGCTTTTGACTGCCCAATTTCTAACATATGTGCTCCAGTTTCTAAGGCTGAACTACCCTCAGCTTTTACCTGTTCGAAAAAATCATTAGTATCATCAATTTCTTGATTCTCATTATCATACTTGCTCTCTATTAATTCTTTTTCTGTAAATACAAAGTCTTCACCATTGTAAGTAAACTCAACTTTATCTTTATAAAGAATGCCACTTATTTTCTCACCTTTAAATTCTCTTCTATCATTAATAAATGGACCATAACTTACTGTACTGTTTATATTATCTAGTGTTATGGTATTAGATAACGTACTGCCAAGTACCTTGCCCATTTTATAAAATGTATATTTTCCATTTTCAGCTTTTTTGTAACAAAAAGCATAGAATGTAATGTTCTTTCCGCTATTATGAGATGAAAATGAGTACCATACCCATATAACCAACACTAAAACGAGAATATATATCATAACTATCTAATTTACTTTAGCATATCATTTATAATAATATCAGCCTGAACTCTTATAGCGAGGACTTGATTGATGTTAAATGAGCCTCTCATCACTCTGTAAGAAAGCCCTGCACTTCTATCAAATTTTTCCTTAACTAATTGAATGTCCTCTATTGTAGAATTTAAATCCAAAACCCTCCATTTCTTAAAAAGACCTTTTCTCCTGTACATTATAGAACTTAACTTAGGTATTGGTGAGATAGGATTATAATTATCTATAGAGACCTGAAGACCACTGTCTAACCACAATAGAGTTTTTCTTAGTTCATTTCCGATGTCTTTCATAAATTCAATTTTAAAGTAAGATAATATATATATAATCTAATTAGCAGCAGCTAAAGCTAGCGTTTTTCTGCGATGAATGAGGCTACTTCTGTTTCTCTTTGTGTCTGTAAGGACACTCTTTCCAAACAACCTTATTGATTCCTCTGATATTATCTCTTTAATCTCAGTCTCAAAATCTGGGATAGTACCTATGCCATCGTGTATAGTGTAAAGAGGACATTCGGGATATTCTTCGCTTATTCTTTTACACACTACATCAAGTATGAAGTATGATTCTAGCTTTTGGCTGAAATATGCAAAAGGGCAATCTACATTATAATGTAGTTTTCTTTTTGTTCTTCCTGTCTTAGTAAAGTAATATCTGTGATTCAGTCTGTCGAATACCTTCATTACGTTAGGGTAGGTTTCATCTAGGTAATTCCTTTCACGAGAAGCTCTAGAAGAGGGACTATTTAGAACCTTCATTAGTTGTTTTTTAGCATCATCCCTAGTATAATTAGTTTGTAGACTTCGATTCCATCCTTGACTCAATTCTCGGTATAAGTCTCTATGAGGTGATATAATCATATCCTGATAGTCATTTATGTCTGGATAACTTCCATCAAAGAGGTCATATTCTCCTAACATAATATAAGAACCAGAAAATAAATAACTAAACCTATCTATCCCTTCTCCATTATCCTCTATATCATCTAAAATAAACTTATTAGATTCTCTTAAAATTCTACTTATTGTCTCGTTCTGCACTAATGTATCATTGTCAAATAGCAATAGTGAAAAGAAAGGAATTGAACTTTTAAGGTCAATTTCAATTGTCTCCATTCCTCCGATTCTTATTTCTTTTCTAGCCTTTTTATTTATCTCAGTTATATGTGTAAATAGCCTATTTGTTCTTCCTTGTCTCATCTTGAAATAATAGGGGTCACTGATTCTGTTAACTAAGTTTCTTTGCTGTTGGTATTTGAGCGCTCTATTTCTGTAGAAATGCATATGCCTCACGTTGTCCAGAGGTATTTCTATCTCTTTAAACCACTTGTACAGGTAATCATATTGGTTTATAATTCTACGAGGTCTATTATGCTTATTATAAGAGTTAAGGAAGCCAGTGTCATAGATGTGATACTCCGAATATTGTAAGACATCACCTAGACCACTATGATATTTATAACCCTTGCATTTCTCTCTTCCTTCAAAGTTTGAATAGCTGTTGTCTACCTCAATTATTCTATTGTATTTAAAGTAGTCCATATACTGTTTGTAGTTCTTTATATTATTCTGAAGAATAGTGCTACTGAGTCTTGTATACCCATTTTCGTCAATATGCCTATCTTCATTTATTTGAGCCATAGAAATTTGACTTAACAAGAATGCCGCGCGATCTCTTATTTTCTCTGGACTATTTCTGTAGGTATTAGTTTTGAATTCTACACCTTGAAGTAATTTGTCCAAGTTTATATTACTTGGAATGTATGCTGTATATTTTCTACTAAATGGATTCATTGTTTCTCTTTTTGTTTGTTCTGTAAAGGATTCTTTTATGCCTTCTTAAGCTGCCACAGAAGAAGTTTTCTAGCTTTTCGGGATGAGTATCAAGAAATACAAAAAAGCTTCTTAAGTGCATATTCTGGGCTCCTGTGATCCCTTCTTTTAGAAATGCTATGATTTGATTATGTAGATTGTTTAGGAAGTAATGTATCTGATGTTTGTTCATATCATCTAGATGTTCGTTTACCCTATCTTGGACTAGTTTTAAGGTGCTTCTATCGTTGAACCACTGTTTGTATATTTTCATTAGATTTATTTGATTAGTTAATAATTCATTGACTTAATTTTTTGAATTACTAACTCAGGGGTCTTTGCCTCTTACAAATGCATCTAGTTCAGACTTTTTAAATCTTGTAGCTTTGTTGAGCTTGTGCTTTATTAAGCCCTGTTTCACATAATTATCAATACTAGAGATGCTTACATTTAGATACTCAGAGCTTTCTTTTCTGGATAGATATCTATCTTGACTAGACTCTTTGAAATCCTTTAGTAATTCAGCCTTAAGTAATGGTGTGATGCGTTCTACCTCTTGTCTTACAAGAGCTTCAATAATATTGTCTATGCTATTTTCTTTCACTTCTTAATTTTTCCACTAAGAAGCGAGGGAATGTGGGGAATGGAGTGGGGAATTGAACTATTCCCAAATTATTTTACACGAATATGGATTCAGGATTGGTTTTAAACTTTTCAAGTATATCCAGTGGCTTACCTTGACAAATTCTTGGATACTTTATTTTCAAAATCTCAATTGCATCCTCAATTTCGTATTGGTTTACCTTTCCAGACTTGACTTGGTTAAATGAAAAATAGCTACCATTCTTTTTAAGACTAGTTGAAAAATAAGCTGACATAGATCTTAAGAGTGGCTTTTTGTGTCTTATGTCATCAACTAAGATCTCAATTGCGAACTCCTCTAATAATGAAATATCTACTCCCATTTTCCCTCCAATTAACTTTCTTTGTACTTTGTTTTCGTCCATTATGGCATTCATATAGGAAGGTAGTCGCTCTTTAATGTTTTGAATTGTAGCACCTTCAGCTCTTAGAATAGCGAACGCGAGGAGAAAGAGGTCTTTAAATTTCAGAATGGTTCTCTTCTTTCTGTCAGCCATTTGAGGAATTTCAAAATAAGACTGTTCTAGATTGTGCCTTTTGCAAGATTCTATGTAGTTGGCTTTACGAATGTCAATGAATGGCATTAGGTAATTGTCGACATTTTCTCTCCTTTCAAATGATGACAAAAAAGCATTGTCTAGTACATCAAGCAAAGCAAGTACTACCAGACCATATAAATCCCAATCTTCCTGTTCTCCATATTGTCCCTTAATAGGTAGTAAAATGCTTTCAATAAGCTCCTTGTCATATTGACCTGCACCTTCAATTGGCTTTTCAGGAATGTAGAAGTCTATTTTTTCTCTCGGGACGATTCCTCTATTTAGTTTAAATACACTTGTTCTTAGTTTACTTAATTGAATTTCAGATGTTGGATTTTCACCTAACAAAAGAGAAATCTTTTTGCTTTTCGCCTTTGAATAAGTCATAATATTGAGAGGTTGTGTCTTTTACTAACTTCTGTCATATCTATTTTGAGATAGCTTGAAAACGTCTTCAGGTTGCTATGTCCTGTTAATTTCATAATTGCAGCAGGTGGAATACCTCTGTTGTGCAGCAAGGTTGCAAAAGTCCTTCTGCAATCGTGGCTTGAAATTATCTCATATTTCTTTTTACGTTCTTCGCTCACTACACCTTTTAGAGGGTTTTCTTTCCTTATGATTATAATGTCATTAAGTTCAGCGGCTTCGCATACATCCTTTATATATTCATTGAATTTCTGTTCTGAATATGTTTTAGGGTATCCACCGTATTTATCTAGGATATTTTGAATAGCTTCTGTTATTGGTAGTTTAACCACTTTTCGTGTTTTCTTTTGGGCAATATTAAAGTACTTCTTTCCACCTTCCTCTACAATGTCATCAATTGAGAGGTCTTTAAAATCACTATATCTCTGACCCGTTGCAAAGCCTATCAAGAGTCTATCTCTAACCTTATCTAATTTAGGTGAAAGACTAGCACTTTTTATCTTTTCTAGTTCTTCTGATGACAAAGCAATTCCAGAATCATTAATCTTAGATACCTTAACTCTCCAATTTCCTTTTTCAAATGAAGCTGGCACTTCAAATCCTTCTAAAATAGCTGATTTAACCACCGTATTAAGCCTCCTCTGAATCTTATTTATCTGATTGGTTCCATAGTTCCGATTCTGAACCATAAATGCTGTAAGGGCATTTAATCGCTTCTCAGACAGATCATTAAATTGTAAGGTTCTACCTTTAGGAAACTCTTTGATAATTGTCTCTAATTGCTTGTAACCATGAATTGTTCCTTTGGTTAGTATTCCTTCACTTTCTCTAGTTTCAATGAATGAGTTTATGAATTTGAGGACACCTTTAGGTAAAGAGGCTGCTGCTGCACTGCTAGACACAGCTTTTTCTATTCCATCTTTAAGCTGTAAGATTGTTGGTGTCTCTCTTATTCTAGTATAACTTAAAAGAACATCGCTTACAGCCCTTTCGTAATTATTAAGCCATTGATTGTAACGTGGATACTCAAACTTACCTTGCGTGGTTCTCAGTCTCTGCGCCGATTTGTTCCAATCGCTCGTCGGTATTGTTATCCCTGTTGACATTAGAAGTTTCCCTGACTCATATCTATACACAAGCATAATCAAGGATTTGTCCTTATTTGGTTTGTTTAAGTTGAATTTTACTTTGTTCATATTGTTCTAGTTATAGTAATGCCTCCTATAACTAACGCAAATAAAAAATCAAAGTTCCTTTATTGCCGTCGTTTGTGCCGTCGTTTTTCTTCTTCTTGGGTGGTCTGTGGTGGTCTTGATAGAGCAACTATCTCTAAATATATAGCCTTAATAGGCCACTGTAGAATATGGCAGAGTTTAGGTGTGGGTCCCGTCCAGACCGCAAGCAGAGTCTGTAAGTCATTGATTTACAGGCTCTTTTGCTTTTTATAAATAAGTAGGTAAAATATAGGTAAAATATACGCCTACCATCTTTCATAAAGAGGTGGAATCAACATCGGACTTAAGTGAAATATCTTACTGCCCTACTTTCACTTTTTCGTTATCGGTGTTAAGTAAAATTTCATATCGAAAGCTGTTTACTTTCTACACTACACCATTGTAGGTTGAAGCACTTTTAATTTAACCTTCTACTTAAAATGTTCCAATTCATTTTCCACTCTTACCTTATGATAAATAGGAATATCCTGGCTAAGAATCTCTAAAGAAACTGCGAACGCAAGTGGGACTTCGCTGTTATTCTTATCCCATCCATTATGAGCAACGATAGAAAATGATAATTCCGCAGGTAAATCATATGACTTCACAATGCAATAATATTTCTGAAGAGTATTATCGTCCTATCTTTGACCATCATTGACTTGGTTTGATGCTTTTTTCCCTAGCTTCCATCGGAAAGTGCCGTAAGAGCTTCTTTTATCGCTACCATTAGTTAAGATTCGTCTGTGATCTTTAAAGTATAAGTTTTGAACTCTTCGTAAGACTCTCCTAGCTTTGCAGAATCCCAGATTTTGCCTAGTAAGCTAATGTTGCTTCTATGATAATATCAAACTTGATTCTTATTTACGAAGGTTAAGTAGGTTTCTTTAAATCCTAAGAGTTTACGTTATGCTTGAAGCTGATTTATCTAAAGATAGTTATTATTTCAACCTATCAACTTTAAGTTAAAGCATTGATTTTCAGAAAGTTGAGTTTGATATTGTTGTAGACACCTTGATACTGGGTATGTGACGAATACACATTAGGTAAGCGTATTGACTCTTTATGGAGGTTTTCCTTTCAGATACTGCCTACGTTCCTTGCTTAAATGTGACAATTAGATCATCTCTTCGAGTTCTTTTATTAGCTCCCACAAGTCAACATCTAATCCTGTAGCAACTTCTATTAAATAGACTATAGTTGGGTTAATACGGCCTTTCTCAAATCGTTGTATGGATTGTTGGTCCTTGTCTATCCTTGCAGCCAATTCAGCTTGTGTTAAGCCTGCTTTCAGCCTAGTCTTTTTGAATAAACCTCCTAGTTCCTTAAGTATCTTGTCTTCTATCACACTCGAAAGTGAAAACAAAAGCCTTGATCACATACAACGTATGTGTTGTATTGGGTATCTTAGCTATTTCTTCGATAACCATTACCAAAAAACTATTCAATGTCATTTTTACTTATAGCCGCAATTATTGCCATTCTACCTGCCTACATCGCTAACTCCAAAGGTCGTAGCTTCTTTCTGTGGTGGATATACGGGGTGTTGTTCTTTCTCTTTGCACTGCCTCATTCACTTCTAATTAAGACAAATAAGAGAATGGTACATTACAGACAACTTGCACAAGGGATGAGAAAGTGTATGTATTGTGCTGAGATGATAAAGCAAGAGGCTATGATTTGTAGATTCTGTGGTAAAGGATACATCGAACAAAGTACAACCGTTCAATCGAGTCCTAACCTACAAGCTCCAACATTGAGCAGACCTTCACCTAAGAAGGGTATGTCCATAAATGATTTCTATAGAGAGCAAAGAAGTGGAACTAGTTAGAATAGACATTATGCTTGCAGATTAGTCCATATCAAAGATTTTTTGTTTCCTGAGCCTTTGTTGAATTGTTCTGATTGCTGTTTTAAAGACCGCCAAGGGTACTTGATAAACTTTTGACAGAATGGTGCTAATCGCTATGCTTTTGACTCTTAGAGCTAACCTCAGTGGCTTCTGAGTAATATAAGTCACATATCCAAAATATGCCTCTTTATCTAAAAAACTACGATGAATAGGATTTCAAATCAAACACTTGGTGTAAAGCCGCCAATTCCAATCCTCTTGACTAAAGTTGATCGCCACCAAACTGTAATGCTGCTGGCCTAAATGAAAGCTATGTTCCACTATCTAAGCCGAAAGGTCATTTAGCATTCTTCTGTGATTGCTGACTAGTTGTTGAAGAAAATAGACCCCGAAGGGTCTATTAATACTTAGTTGGGAGTAGACCTGTAATGTTCAGGAACCTTGACTGTCTTGGTACAATTGTTTCTTTTAATCTTGTCTGGTAACTTATCTCCTAGTCGCTTGAAAGTGCTGTGGTGATGCAGTCCGTAATATCTAGATTTTTGAAAGTATGGCGGCAATACGTGTCGTAGGAAATGGTTGATGGCGATGAGTGGATGCACTCTCTTTTCTGCGAATTGTGCAGCCTCTCCTATAGGTTTGTTTTTATAGTCTTTATAAATAATATTTACATAGCTGTCGTTTTTCTGCGTTTTGGCAATGTAATTCAGTCGTGACTTAGAGATGGCTATTCTGTTGATATATCCTGCCAGATATCGTTCTAGTATTTGTGTATCTGCAGTAGGGTAGGCGTTTCTTACATTCCATCTTTTGGTTTTGACGAGATCTAGTACTTCCTCCGTGTCTGGCAGTAGCTTGAGATTGTTTTTGTCAATTTCTGCTCTGACCATTTCTAGAAATATATCTCTATAGGTATTGCTTATCTTCTTGTATGGTGCAAGTTTCTTTTTATGCTTGGGCCAGAACCAGTTACCTGAATCATCGACACCACCAAACGTAATCAGAGCATGGACATGGATATGGTACTTCATATCAGAGCCAAAGGTATGCAGCAAAGGATCATCTGCCAGCTCATCTCCATACTAAGTGGCATCAAGCCTTATGCCTGCGAAGCTTGTGGTGGCACAAACTTCGAAACCAAAGTTATACGGGCTAACCAGAAATGGATATTCAATTTTATTACGATACCAAGCTATAGAGGTCCGCCAATGAGACCCAAGACTCAATCTATAAAATTTTAATCACCGCAACTCACCTGATATACCTATGTGCCTAACCAATCAAAATGTCTAAAATCTATAGAAGTCAATATCTCATATAGCATATCGGCTCTTTTCTAGCTGCATCCAGTTACATATATGCAAAATTATTCATACCTTAAGCTATAGAGCACATCTGAGTTACCCTTTAGAGGGTTCAACTGAAATGTATGTGCACATTGAGTGCGCATACATTCCTTTTGTGTTATCGGTAACCAAAAAATAAAAACTATCTACTCAGACAAAGCAATATCACAAAAGTCACAGGACAGATTAAATAGATTCAGGTTTGCATCTGAAATAGCAGATGGCGTAGTTAACTCATTGTCCGATCAAAATGACAGTCTTGTTTTAGGAATAACTGGATCATGGGGAAATGGAAAGTCATCATTCGTAAATTTCGTAACGGATGAAATAGAGCGAATAAATAAGGTCAATAAATCTAACTATATAGTCTTCAATTTTAATCCTTGGTACTTTTCGGGACAGTCAGATTTGCAAACAACCTTTCTGAATCAAATGATTCTCAAACTTGGAGACAAGACGTCAAAATTTAAAAACCTTTCTTCCAAACTCTCATCTCTGCTAAGCTATTTAAACGCAATAAAATATCTAAATAGTGGAGCAGGAGAAGCGGTGACAGAGTTTAAGAAAATATTAGATAATATTGGCGAAGAAAAAGATCTTACTTCACTAAAGGAAAGTGTAGATGAGATTTTAAAGGAATCCAATATAAAACTATATATTACAATTGACGATATAGATAGATTGACTCCTTCTGAAGTAACAGCCATATTTCAATTAGTAAAATTAAATGCAAATTTTTCAAATACTGTATTCATACTAGCTTACGACTATAATGTTGTAATCAATTCATTGCAAAGTAAATTTGGAGGCAATAGTAAAAAATACTTAGAAAAAATTGTGCAAGTAGATTATACTCTGCCTAGGATTTCAAAGTCCATTATCAAAACAATAGCTTATGAACGTTTCACCTTAATAGTAAATAAGTTCGCTCTTAGTGATAGTGTTTTTCTACAGAGCATTGAGGCGGGAAATGCATCATTTCTTAGGATGATAAAAAACATCAGAGACATTAATCGGATAGTTAATTCAATTCTAATAAGAATTGGATCTATTAAAGATGAAGTAAATTTTGGTGATTTTGTAACACTTGAGACTATTAGAATTTATGATCCTGAGGTCTACGCCTACATTTCAGAGGCTAAAGAATATCTGACAATAAATAATAACTCTGGGTCATACAAGTATGAAAGAAGTAATAGTACCGAAAGCATTAACAAGCATATTGAAAGTCTTTGTTATGCAAGCGATTCGAAATACTTGATAAAAAGTTTGTTTACAACAAACAAGGAGGCTGTGTATTATAGTAGCTACGCCAATCAGGACTCGTTTCGCCTCAATAAAATTAGCAATCCATACTATTTTGATAGGTATTTCAATCTAAATTTATCTGAATCAGAAATTAGCGAAAAGGATTTTGAAGCATTTTTATCAGGTGACAAGAACAAAATAGCTGAAACATTAGATAAGCTAAAAGTAAACGAGAAGGTAATTACTTTCTTTGTTTGGCTTGAGCTAAAGATAAATTATCAATTTCCAAAAGACAAGTTAGCAACAATGCTTAAAGAGAGCTTGAGGCATTTAGAAAAATTACACTATAATCCATCTCCATTTACTTTTGACGAATACAGGGCAATAATTACTACCGTTTCCAAAATTTCTACTTCATATCTAGATTCAGATCAAGTAAGAAAATTTTTACTCGAATATGTATCTGAGGATAAAGCTATTTTGTCTTTTGCACCGACCTACATTTGTTATACTATTCTTTATTGCAATGAACAAAAGAATCAAGACAAATTAAAGTACTCTCACTATTGGTATAGGTCTTTTGAAGGCAGTGATGAAAATGTGAGAACTTTTATAAGTTCAATAGAAACTACTTACAAAACATTACTTTGGAATTTAGTTACTGATTTTGTAGACGGAGGTATTGATCTTAATGAATCTGAGCAGGAATATATGTGGCTAGAGCTTTACAAAT
>CALFUU010000003.1 GCA_937929835.1 uncultured Saprospiraceae bacterium
GCCTTGTGGGTTTCCATAGCCATCGTTTGCTCTTGATCTATACGCTTCTCTAAGCCTTCTACCTCGCTGAGGAGAGTGAGTTGTTTGTCTTTTTTTAGATTGTCCTTTAGTTCCTCTATAAGCTTATTGTTTTTGGACTCAAACTCAAAATCTGATTGCTTGACAAAGGACGCAAAGGCAGCGTAATCCTTGAAGTCTATAGCAGATGGCTCTTCCTCTTCTGTAGCATACTGATCTGCTATCGTATTGATGTACTGGAAGATGATGTGCTGATCATCAAGTTGTTTTAGTATATCTGGCATCCCTAAATTTTCTAGCACGACATCGGGTGTCACGCCTCCCCCATCGAGTACTGTACGACCACCCGCGGTCTTGAACTTAGAGCGCTCTGTATCTGGGATATCGACGGGCTCACCATCTTCGTACTTGACCGATTGTATACATCTGCCTGAGGGGATATAATACTTTGAAGTTGTCACCTTGACACGAGAGTTGTAGCCTACCTCCATCGTATTCTGCACGAGCCCTTTGCCATAACTGCGCTGGCCCATCACAACTCCTCTGTCCAGGTCTTGGATAACACCAGAAACGATCTCCGAAGCCGAGGCAGACCGCTTATTGATCAATACCACCAAGGGTAAGTCCATATCTAAAGGTGTACCTCGCGTCTTATAACTCACATCTCTATCACTCACCTTGGATCGTACACTCACTACTTCCAGATTGGTATCGACAAATATGTTGGAGATATTAATGGCTTCCTTGAGCAGCCCTCCCCCATTATTCCTCAGATCCAGCACCACACCCTTAAGGTCTGGATTTTCGTCCTTCATGGTCTTGATGGCCTTACGGATATTCTTTCCTGCATTGGCTGTAAATGTGGTCAATACCACATAACCTATGCCTTCACTGACCAGACCAGAGTACGGTACATTGGGTATACTCACTTGCGACCGCTCGAGATCCACGTCAAAAGTTTTGCCGTTTCTATCGATGCCCAGCTGCACCTTGGTACCTGGTACGCCTCTCAGTATCTGATTCATATCTGCTGTCGATTGGCCTTTGGTGGAGCGGCCTTGAATCTTAACGATCTTATCCCCTGCCTTGAGACCGGCTTTGATTACTGGACTGTTTTCATAAGGTTCTACGATGGTGACATAGTCTCCGACCTTCTTGACGACAGCACCGATACCCTGATACTTACCGTCGGTACTGATTCTATAACTGGCCACTTGTGCCTCAGAGATATAGTTGGTGTAGGGATCGAGCGAGGAGACCATAGCATCTATACCCGTTCTCATCAACTCAGAAGGGTCTAGATCATCGACGTAGTTTTTGTTGAGCTCTTTATAGACATTGACAAAGATCTCTATGTTCTTAGCTATTTCGTAGAGTCTGTCATTGTTGGCTGTGGTGGCAGCGATGCTGATAATCATCACGGCGAGGACAGCCAATTTTGTAATACTAATGCGCATTTATGTGTTTTTACAAGATTATAACGCTGATCCAGGCGTATTAAGTTTACAGGACAGGCGTCAATAGCTGACAAAGGTATTCCCATTTTACCTTCAAAAAAAGAGGCCCAACCACTGGCTGGACCTCTTTCGTCACACTAAATAATCAAATCAGTTAAATACACTTTCAGTTTATATGTTGGTCTTGGCTATCTGTATGGCTATGGCCAAGAGGATAATGCCGAAGACTTTCCTTAGCGTTGTGGAGACCTGTGGGCTCATCTTGGCCGACATCCAGTCTATAGATTGTAGAATAGCGAAGATGATCACCCCATTGATACAGATACCTGCTAGGATACTCATCGTTTCGAATTCCGCTTTCAGTGAGATAATCGTAGTCAATGTACCAGCTCCTGCCAAGAGTGGGAAGGCTATAGGGACAATACTGCCCGAGGTCTGCTCGCCAGGCTCTTCCTTAAAGAATCTGATACCCAATATCATCTCCAGCCCTATGAAAAACATCACTAGTGATCCTGCCAAGGCAAAAGAGCTGATCTCAATACCAAACAAACCCAGTATAGAAGCACCAAAAAATAAAAAGGCCACCATAATTAATAGCGCAAATCCTGTAACTACAGAGGGCTTGAATTCGACACCTTCTTTTCTCATCGTAATGAGGACGGGAATATTCCCCAGCATATCAATCACTGAAAACAGAATGACTGAAACCGAGAGTATTGCTGTCATAACGTATCCTATTTTTTCATTTTAAAATAAAATCACCATTTACAATCTAAAGGAGCTTTCCAGGCCTCTTATTCCCTAATCTTAGGACAAAAATTGTATTTGGCGTACAATCAATTATGACCCAAAATAACAGCCATTAATCCATAATTACTTGCTAAATAATCATACTAAGTCATATGTTCTTTTAATTGACTATATTTAAGTCATTATCAAACTTAACTGAGAGTAAGTATATGCTGGATTTGAAACTTGACGCTTTTGATAAGCGAATCATAGAAGAATTGACAAAAGATGCGAGAGTACCCTTGGTACAACTGGCCAAAAAACTTAAAGTATCCAACACCCTCGTCCACCAAAGAATCAAGAAACTCAAAGAAAGCGGCCTGCTCCAATCCGCTAACTATAGACTGGATGCGTGGAAGCTCGGCTACAAGACAGCAGCCTACACCCAGATTATGCTGACCACCGCCAAAGAGCTCAAAAATGTGGAACAGATCCTCGAGAAAATTCCAGAAATCGTAGAATGCGTCAATATCTCTGGTCGTTATGCCATTATGGTCAAGATATTCGCCTATAACAACAGGCACCTCAGGGACATTATCTATGAGAAGATCCAGCCTATAGAAGCCGTAGAGGGGACCAATACGACGATTTCCTTTGAGACGGCCTTCAGTAGAAATGTGCCTATAGAAGTCGAGATCGATGAGGTAAACTAGTGTAGGCTAATGACAGATCTAGAAATCATTATAAAAGAGCTAGAGGAACGCATCAAGGTGGTAAAGAGGGCAGCGGAAAAAGGTAAAGGTGAACCGGATGGCATATATGCACATAAAGACTTACAGATTCTCCAAAATGAACTCCGCCTGTTCCAGTATTTTCATCCAGAGTACAAGGAGATAGCCGACAAAGAAATTGAGAAGCAAAAAAAAGAGGTAGGACAAATCCTATTGCGAAATGCGCTCTTCAAAAAACTACAATGGCTATCGGAAAAGACATTGAGCCTTGAAGAATATGAAAGGGAATTGACCAAAATCATCAAGTCTCATATGCGGCATCTGCAAGCACATAAAAAAGTCATTCCACAAGATATAGAAGCAAGGGACCTCGGCAATGACTCACCACTTATACCTGTACAGCGCCAAGACAAAGTATATGAATTGACTGAAGCGCTCTATGATGGCCTTTTAGATCGGTTTGAAGTACGGATACCCTCTAGGCGCAGAGAGTCAGCTAGTTTTGTTGTAGAAAGAAGAGACAATCTAATTCTCATCACACTTCACCCTCAGTATCATCGAGAAAAACTTTCAGATTTAAAATCAAAACAAAATATAAAACTACGAGACATAGGTTACAGACGATCAGAAGGCTATTGGCAATGCCTATTTGACGAAAGAACAGCTACTTTCGATAACTTAATAACCGTTATCGCTAGAACCTTGATAGAGGTATACCATACAGTTAACAAGACGATTGAAGTTGTCTACCAAGAATATGAGTCCTGAGATCTGCGCCACTTCTCCAAAAGCAATAATTATGAATGTCATCAACCTCCAAGAAAAACTTACAAAATTTTCTGACCACTGGCACCCACGCATCATCGGTGAGCTCAACGGCCAAGCTGTAAAAATCGCTAAGGTCCAAGGAGAATTTATCTGGCACTCCCACAAGAATGAAGACGAACTTTTCTACATCATCAAGGGCACACTCAAGATAGAGTTCCGAGATGGTATCAAAACACTCGAGGCAGGCGAGATGCTTATCATCCCTCGTGGTGTCGAGCACCGGCCTATCGCAGAAGAGGAAGTACACCTGATGCTCTTCGAACCGATAGAGACGAAGCATACAGGTGAAGTGCAGAGCGCATTGACGAAAGACAGATTGGATAGGATATAAACATTTATTTCCACTCAGCACCTCCTACTCCAACATAGAGCAGCAATTGTGGATTATTCAGTTCGACTAGTCAATAAAGCCTTTGACAAGTTCTAATAATTCCTTAGGCTTCTCAGCGTGGACCCAATGCCCAGCACCCTCAACAACCTCTAGTCTATACTCAGGAAAGAATTGAGCCATCAAGGGTTTGTCTTCTTCAGTAATATACTTGGACCTTCCGCCTGCTACAAAAAGAAAATCACTCCCTATTGGTTCTGCCGGCACCACAGAAGCGAGGATATTCTGATAATTATTCCACAATACAGATATATTGGCCTTCCACTCGAAGCCACCACTTTCTTTTGATCGCTTAAGGTTTTTCATCAAGAACAGAACGACATCTCGCTCTATACCCTTGGACACTAGCTGCTCCTCTACCTCAGACCGTTCAGAAATCTTATCAAGTGACACCTCGAGTAATGACTCGAAGATCAAACTGTGACTGCCTATCGACCCGCTAGGGGCTATATCTACCACAACAGCTTTGTCCACTTGCTCTGGATACAACTCTGCAAATCGCATCACCGTCTTCCCCCCCATAGAGTGCCCAAGGAGGTGAGCAGACGGCATATACAGTTCCGCCATCAACCGCCGCAAATCCTCAGCCATAAGACTATAATCAAAGTCCTCACTATGAAAAGACTTGCCATGATTGCGCTGATCTACTAGGATCACCCAATAATCCTTGGAAAGGTGTCGAGCAAAAGTCTTCCAATTATCTAGCATCCCGAGAAGTCCGTGCAAGATGATCACTGGCTCTCCTTCTCCTAGCTCCTTATAATGCAGTATATCCATTGTGTCTTAATCGTAATGAGCTGCCAAAGGTAGAAGATTTACAGGCTCTTCACTTAGGTTGCAAAAAAGACAATAAGCAAAACAAAAAAATATAGTTATCTTTAAGTAACCCATTGAATCACCTCTAAGCATTACCAGCATTACCACTAAGCACTATCACTAAGCATATAATTTGAAATACCTACAAGTCTTAGATTTCTTCATTTTCAAAAACTCAGAGAAATCTAAAGTAGAAATCCAAAAATTAAGAGTATTTATCTCCATTCTACTTCTTAATCTCTCCTTCACCTTAAGCCATCTATTGGCTGGAATGTATGGTCATAACAAGCAACAAACAACGACCTTAGCGATTATTGTTCTTATTTCAGTACTGAGTCTGGCATTGACTAAGTATTCTAGCAACTCGAAACTAGGACTACTCTTGTACGTTCTTGGTGTCACCTATGGACTGTGCCTCGGTATCCAGAATACAGGAATGAGTCTTTCCTATAACATCAAATGGGTACTGCCGATTATGGCGCTCATAACTTTCCTAGAACATCGATGGCTATTGCCTTACGTTATTGCAGCTCTTGTAGCCCTCGTTTACTTCTATACCATTACAACGCCTGATGCCGCGTGTGGGATAACGTCTAATTTTATCTTGGTGCAATTAGTAGATAATATCACCTACATAATTCTAGGAGGAATTTTGGTTTATCTTTTTAATTATTATCTAATTAGTCAAAACAGAAAGCTAAAAGAAAATCAAGATATTCTGACACAACAATCTCAGATGTTACATGAGTCAAACAAGGAGTTAGAAAGGTTTGCCTACATCGCTTCTCATGATATCAAATCTCCATTAAGAAACATCACTAGTTTCACGTCACTCCTAGAAAGAGAACTCGGCAAGGATATCAGCCCTAGAGCACAGGAGTATCTAAATTATGTCAAAAGCGGCGGCAATAAACTGCATATACTGGTCTCAGATGTCTTAGATTTCTCTAAAGTTAATGGTCACGAAGAAAAGTCTACGACAATAGACTTGGATCAAATTATTGAAGAAATAAAATCCTTATTGGCAGAAACCATAACGAGCAGATCTGCACGTATCAACACCAAGAGCAAGCTACCCAAAATCATAGCACAAAGAACTATGATACTGCTCGTACTTAAGAATCTTATCGAAAACGGCATCAAATACAATCAAACAGAAACGCCGACTATCGAGATCGACTTTACGCATGTTGCGGAGGGAGGCACTCTACACATAAAAGATAATGGAATCGGGATAGAGCAGCAATTCCAAGATAAGATCTTTGATATGTTTTCGAGATTGCATACTTATAATGAATACGAAGGGACGGGATTGGGCCTCGCCTTTTGTCGGAAGATAATGCTAAAATATGGTGGGCACATCACCATCGACAGCAAGGTAAATGAAGGATCGACCTTCAATCTTTTCTTTCCTACTTCTCGTCTAGAAAAAGTATAAATATACTTCACGTGGCACAACAGCAAGCGCTCTCTAAAACAATAGATACATTTCGCTTACTTCTAATTTTAATCCTTAAAATTAATCATTACACGAATTCAACTTTCAACAGGCATCTACTTTATTCTTTCAACTACAATACTGCTTGTCGTCTAGATTTGTAACCCAAATGCTTTATGCGCATCATTTTTTACTGCCAACTAGAAAAGCTTAATAGGTTAGGATCTGACATCCTGTCTTGGTAGCCACTCTTTCACTCAAGCACTACCTTCTTCACCACTCTTCCTTTCTCTGTATAGATACTCACAAAGTATAACCCCGATGCATATCCGCTTAGTTCTAATCTCACTTCAGAGCTGTTTTCATAAAAAGAATTATGGGTGCGGCCTTGAGTGTCTAGGAGTTCTATGCGGTCTATGAGAAGGTCAGAAGGTGCCGTAAGGGTGACGTGGTCTTGCGTGGGATTGGGGTGAGCAGTGATAGCGGTGAGAGCAAGGATATCTCGCTCATCGGTAGAGGATGGCAACAGACAACCTTCTACATCAGGATTCATATGAGCCAGCCGTGCATGCCAATACCAGCAAGTCAAGGTCGAATGACCATAGTCACCAGAACAAAAATTACGTGGCCACACCACATCGTGATAAGTGCCTATCCTTTCTATCCAGGTAATAGTTTGCTCAGGATTCTCTGTGCACGCCAAAACAAAGTAGCGGGATTTGCTTCTATCT
>CALFUU010000004.1 GCA_937929835.1 uncultured Saprospiraceae bacterium
AAAATCCCTCTTAAGCAACCAAGACGAGGGTTTGGCAATTGAGGGAGACTCAGTGGGAGGGCCTGAACAAGCCATTACATAACTGACAATTTCTCTTTCTGAAAAAATACTGACTGTCAGATAAAGTAGTGGCTATTACACATTACTTAAGCGCAGAGGTTACGTTCCTATGATTGACTACTTTTCTAAATTCAAAGTTTCGATTTAGTGAACCGCCGTATACGAGAACCGTACGTACGGTGGTGTGAGAGGCATACTGGCAGGACTACAATCCTGTCAGCCGTCTACTCGTTTGTGAGGAGTTTTTCATTGTCCCATATTGACTGATAAGTTTCCTCCCAATGCTTTGATAACTTTTTGAATTGTTTCAAATTGAGGTTTGGATCCTTTTGATAAGGCTTTATATAGACTTGGTCTACTCATTCCCGTGTCGGATGCAATTCTTGTCATTCCTTTTGCCTTGGCTATATGTCCAATTGCAGTTATTAAGTCTTCGGTATTGCCTTCTTCTAATGCGTTGTTTAGATATTCTTCAATCATTACTTCATCATTCAAATACTCGGCAATGTCAAATTTTGATATTTTTAGTTTGGGCATTTATTTTTGTGATTTATAGGTTTTTAAAATGGTTTGAGCTCTTTTTATATCCCTTGCTTGGCTTGTTTTTATTCCTCCGTTTAGTAGAAGCACTATATTTTCACCTTCTTTGGATAGATATACTCTATAACCTTTGGCATAGTGAATCCTTAATTCTCTAATTTCTCCCCCTACTGATTCGCAATCTCCGAAATTTCCAAGCTCTTGAATTCTTTGAATTCTAAGTAAAATCTTTGCAACAGCTCTCTTGTCTCGTAGTTTTCTGAGCCATTTGTCGAATTCGTCTGTTTTTAGAATTTGATACACATCGCTAATGTATTCATTTGGATACACATTATCAAGTTTTATCCTAAGTATTTTTAGAGATTGTTTTTTGCTTAATTGTTAGGATTGGATTGTACTTTCTTGTTTGGCTCTAAATTCCTCACAACGTAATTAGTATATCGGGAGTGGTGAGGTACGAGCCATTCCCTGATCATACTGTGTTACATGCTGGTGCTCCTTTGTTCGGATTGCTATTAATTTATTTGTATTCCCTTTTCACTAAGATAGCAGCTCTGAGTCGCCCCGACAGGGGTCTGCCTTCCTGACTTGGAAGGTTGACTCTGTGCTGTGTCATATGGAACAGTTAATCTATTTTCACCACTTTGCTAGTCCATATCCTTCTCTTCTCATTCTCTTCAGGCACATACTCCACAGAGTAAGTTCCCGATGGCAACCCACCCATCGATAGTTGTTGATTAAGTGTGCTAGCAATTATTTCCTTGTGGATCACTACCTGCCCCTCCATATCCATCACCACAACTAGACCCTTTTTCTGCTCAGGCAACTCGACAGTAAGTAGTTCTTTCACAGGATTAGGGTAACAGGTAAGCTCCCTACGCCAGTAGATGTCCTCACCGAAGATGCTGGTGATTGTGGGGTCGCACTTCTCTTCCTCATCTACTCGGAAGCGGGGGAAGTTAGGCATGGTCGCGGTTGCGGATACAAAAGGTAGCTGGATGCCTTGCTGCGCAAAGTCACAGTCCTGTCCTTTTCTGTTTGGATTGTTGATGACATGATAAGTGTTAGTGCTACTGGTACTACACATATAAATTTTACAATCAGGGGCCAGTGCCATAAGATAGAAGATGGTGGGAAAAGGATCATTGACGCCATTAAAAGTTGCTATGAGTTCCAGACCATCTTCCAGATCATCTTCCCAAGTGTCAAGCTGCCATAGTTCTTCAGTAGTGCTTATGTAAAGGAATCTGGAATCAGGTGACCACTCCACGGCAGAGAAAAAGGCGAGGTTCGCGGGTACATCTTTGACATGCAAGAATTGATGCGAATGCAAATCTCCAGTCTCACGATCAAAATCAAATAAGTGAAGGTTGTCATAAGCATTAAAAAATGCATAACGATTTCCATCAGGAGAAAACTTAGCGATTCCAGAAGCTGAGGTAAATAAAGTAAAGTTCGCAGGAGCCTTCGTTGTATTAACCTTGGTAAAGCCTACGCCATCCAATAGAAATACATGTATATTTTCTTCGTAATCTGGTTGCAGAATCCACCAATCGATACCATTACTGTGAGGCACTGCCGTCAAGTAAGAATACATAACCTTTGTCTCCTCTAGAATTGGCTCACTTTTGATAGATACTTTCCCTTTTCCTCCATTTGCCATAGATTCAATATATGAATATCTCAAAGTCATAAAGGTTTCGGGTTCGCCTAATTCTATCCTTTTATGTATCAGATAAAAGCCCTGATCCGGCTGAGCCGGATCAGGTAACAATAATATGTCCTCTACTGCTGGATAATGCTCACAAGTATCCTGTCTGTACTGCACTATGTAATCTCCATAGTTGATGTCACTGCCATTTTCTATGATCTCATGATCCCCATTGGCCACGTGACAGCCATTGGTGTAGAAAAGCAGATTGCCATCCTTGTCGCAGATGGAAGCGTTGTTACCTACGAATACAAAAGGAATCCCATATTCCAAGTCAATAGGGTTACCATTCTCTTTTTGATTGAAGTCGTAGCCATACGCTTGATCACCATAATTATTGTATAGCCATACATAATCCTGCTTAGCCTGTGCTGATAGCACATGGGAGATTGATATGAGAAATAGAATCTTATACATATATCTATCTTGTGATTATCACAGGCTTGCTTATTCTAGTGCCATCGCTGTAGACGACACTTACAAAAGCAGTACATGAGTGGTTGATATTTAGCTCAGTATAACCATCCTCATTCACTGACAATATTCGACCAGTGAGATCTATGATTTCTATCTTACTGATTTCCTTTTCGGAGTTATAGATTATTCTGAATTTTCCGGAATTAGGATTGGGGACTATCTGGAAATCTACAAGTAACTCATCATTGGTTGATGGTCTACTTCTTTCTTCTACGGCCTCTTCACAATCTAGATCATGGACTCTGAAGTCCTCATCATAAAATCTACTGGCTATGGCTCTCATCATATGCACCCCTTTACCATACTGGTCCGAGCAAAGCCTGGCGTAATCTATGATCTCATCTTCTTGCTCTACAGAGAAAACCCTGTCAGGGTCAAGGAACTGCAGAGCGAGCATCTCTATTCTGATGATACTATCTGTGCACTCTTCTATGGTGATGGTGTCCATCTGCGTCCATAGCTCTCTTCTGAGGGTCTTGATTCTGTCTAGGGTTTGCTGTATGGTCGTAATGGTAATCACTTGTGTCTGATAAAGGGAATCTAAATCAAGTTCTCTGGAGGATTCTCTACCGATCTGATTATTTCCCTGTCTTAAAGATATGACCAAGCTATCAAAGTTGCTTGTGATCGTGGTCGTCATCGTATCCAAGGTCGTGATGGTGACCCAGAGTGAGTCCATAATGATCAGCTTCTTAAGGTTGCAGATGGTCGTGGTGTCTGGATAGACTTCGAAACAAGGTGGCAGGGTGTCCGTACCTTCCGACTCAGATCCGCCTCTTCTGAACATACTGATGAGATGCATAAGTGAGCGCTCTTGTTCTATGCCACTTCTATATTGCTCATCCAGTAAGCTCAGGTAGGCACAGATGCTAGTATCCCCCGGCGGTATCAGAAAATTGGGTCCTATTTGTCCTGTGCACAGATAAGTGGAACTTGTATAATCTGGCTCAACATCAAACCAACCAGCAGGCACCACAGATGCAGGTAGGTAACAAGAGTTTATGAAGGTGTCTATTACGAAGGTTGAATCATTTGTTTTTATTTTTCTGCTGGATGGTAACTGATTACGTGTATCCAGCGTATCCGACAAAGGAGGATATGCTGTGATCACACGATGTTATGCAGAGTATTTCCTCTACGCTGTTTGCTTCATTCGTTTTTGAGTATTCATTAAAGCTGCATTCTTATATTTCCTATTTACTGGATCTTTAAGTTTGTAAGGTCTATTGAATGCTTCTTGGTTCATTTTGAAATGTTCTGACAATTTTCTTATGGTCTCTTTCGAAAGTCCTTTTTGATAATTAAGAATTTTCGAAACGGTTCCTTTCGTTAATCCTAATATTACAGTTAAATCCTTTGCCTTAAGCTTGTGGTCTGACATAAGAGATTTCAGTAATTCAATAGGATCAAATTCAGGGAGCTGATACTGTTCGTCATCATATTTCTCTATTAAAAGTGTAATCAATTCTATTTCATCTTCATCAGCTTTTTTACTCTTGAATAGTAACTCTTCTAAAACCTTACAATACGAATTGTATTGTCTTCGAGTTTTTATGATCTTGTATTTAAGTTTTGATTTCATATTCTTAATATTTGTCAATAGTGTATTGTTTATTTGAATCACAAAGTTTTGTATATTCCGCGTGAGTACCTATCCAATTTATATATAGGTGAAAATTCTTTCTACCACTTCTGCAGGAACAAATCATCCTATACTTATTCCCTCCAATATCAAATATGACTCTGTTGGTTCCTCCAATTTGATCTGCTGAACTAAATGATGCTTTAATGTCCTTGATGTTTGACCAATCCGCAAGTTTTACCCTTCTCATCCAGATATCAAAACCACTCTTAGATTGAGCATTTTCCACTATATAATCTATGATGGTTTGCATTTTGATCAAACGTACTTTCATAACATCAAATATACGAAAATAGTTTCACAATAGGAAACATAGTTATATTCTGCATAACACAAAAGGAATGTATGTGCACTCAATGTGCACATACATTTCAGTTGAACCCTCTAAAGGGTAACTCAAATGTGCTCTATAGCATAAGATAGTAATAATTTCGCATATATCTAACCGAAGACAGCTAGATAGGAACT
>CALFUU010000005.1 GCA_937929835.1 uncultured Saprospiraceae bacterium
TTCTCTATAGTAATCGCATAGGCGCTGGTATTGTCTACATAGGTCACCTCAAAAATATTATCGTCCCCTTGGAATACTTCTAGTGGCATAGGATCTTCCCCGTCACGTAGAGACCATAATTGATAACTCTGGTCCGCAAGCAAAGGCGGCAAGTCATACAAGTGTAGGTGATTGGACTTGTTGGCTTCATTATAGTGCAATACTAGACTTGTGGTAGGAAATTTGTCAGTGGCTTCGACATCTAGAGCTTTGGTGCCTGGGCGCGCTAGATTGGCCAGTAGGAGTTGTTTGCTTTGATGCACCTGAGCTAGAGAATCACAAATTATGCGTTCCCTGTTATAATCACTCTCCAGTGACTGATATTTATAATAAGTGGACAGCGAGTAGAAGATCATCCCCAATGCTGCAATTGTAGATACTAAGAATAGGCTTAGGTAGGACTTGCCGTTGCTTGGTGGAGGTTGCTTAATATTATCTTGAGGTTCAGAAGGCTGATTTCTTATTTGCTTGAGAATATCATTTTTGAGTGATGATGGCGGCTGTATTGCGTGGGCATCCGCAAATTTATAGAGCGCATTTTCTATTTCGTAGATGTGATTTCTTAATGAAGGTATCTCTTTGATGGCATGTTCTACTATCCTCTTTTCAGAACCAGCAAGACTGCCCATCACATATAGCTCAAGAAGACCGGACTCTATTATTTTTTGCTCATTCATTACCCTATTAGTGCTAGTATTATTATCAATAAGAATATACCATAGAAGAGATTCTTTTCATCTTTGAGCTCTTCTCTAAGGATTTGAATAGCGGTCCTTGCTCTAGTCTTTACTGTACCCAAAGGTATACCTAGAAGCTCTGCAGCTTCACTTTGGGTGTAACCCTCTAGATAGATTTTATTAAGTATGGTTCTGTATTTCTCGTCAAGCAGACCTATAACCCGATTGACATCTGAGTTGCTAGGTGTATTTGCTGCTTCTATCTCATATACGGAAGAAGAGATGGAATCGGTTTTCTGGTTGTTCTCAAAAGACTTTAATCTCCGTTTGTCGATGGCAGAATTTCTCGCAATAGCCATTAACCAAGTAAAAAGGCTGCTTTTTTCTATATCGAAGCTATCTATTTTACTCCAAGCCTTTAACATCGTCTGAGAGAGCACTTCTTCCGATAAGGCAGAATTATGCAAAATGCGTTCTATAACACCAAATAGAGCCTTCGCGTACTTGTCATAGAGCATAGATATCCCCTTTTCGTCTCTAGTGCGAATCAAATAGGTGATCTGACTGTCCTTCATTAAAGAGTTTTCAGTAAAAATATAGAGGAGAATAGAACTGTAATTATACAAAAAATCAATTACAGGTATACGTACAAATCCAAAAGTTGAGATACTCTCGTATACATAGTGTGGCAAAGAAATAAGGGATTGAATAGCAACCCTAATCAGTGGCTACCCAAGAAGTTGGGTAGCCCATTTGCTACATTAGGTTTATCTGTTTCCTGTAATGAAGAAGAGGAAAAGTAGATTGAGTAAATCATTGAATAACTAGTTATAATCACTGGATTCTTTGATCAATGACATAGTTGGTTCAAAAAATGAAGGTCTATCGCCTGATGGTGATGGGCTTTCTTATTTGGTCCATATTCTTGTTGCGTTGGTATAATCTAATCTGTTGGTCCTAAGGCCTGTATAGGTCATTATTCTTACGCTCTCCTGTATATATAGGGGTGGAGTTTTTAATTTATTCCAATGGTTTCACTAATTGCTGCTTAATAATTCAATTTAATTAGTAGCTTTAGAGTTCCTAATCATACTTCGGATCATTTTTAATGATGATTAGGTCGCTATTCAAGAAGTATTCCCTTCACAAGAGTGAATTTGTTTTATAAAGACTTTCATGTTTTTTATAAGATAAATATGTTCAAATCCACTACGGCGTAGTGTGTTTCATTTCAATGATTTATGTATAGGACTGAATTGCTGTTTTAGAAAACGTAGATGTTTTCTCAAGCTGTTTGAATTCAAAAGCTTTGTGTCGTTGCACATAATGCAATACAAATTTGCGTATAGAGATGAGTTACTATTTGTGAAAACGTAGCGCTTTTCATAGGTCGGTTGAATTCAAAAAACACTATGTCGTTGCACATATTGTAATAGAATTATACGTGTAGAATTGAAATGTTTAAGAATAAAAATTTAAATTTTTCTTAAAACAATGAAATCCATAATGCATTGAGTCATCGTAAATACCGTGCAAGACTTTTGTATTCGATAATTAAAATTACTCAAGATGAAAAACCATTCTACTTTATCACTATTGATTTTATTTCTAGTAGGTACGGCGATGAGCTGTAAGAATGATAAAGCTCAGGTGCAATCTGAAATAGCAGTGCCTAAGCTAATCAGTCGATCTGAAAAAATACAACTTGGAAAAGAGTGGGACCTTGTCCAGAATACGTATATGGACAAAAAGCAAACCATTGAAAAAAATCCTAAAGACCATAAAGCTAGTTTAGAGTTAGCACAGCTATACATCAAAGAGGCTAGAGTGACAGGCGAACACGGACACTATTATCCAGCAGCGTTGCAGATGGTTGATACTGTTTTGAAGGATAAAGAGATAAATCCAGATTTAAAATTTATTGCCTTACTTACAAAAGCGGGAGTGCAGCTATCACTACACGAATTTATAGATGCTAAAACCACAGGAGAAGCAGCACTCCAGCTTAACAATCACAATGCGCAGATTTATGGTGTGCTTGTGGATGCCAATGTAGAATTAGGCCATTATGATAAAGCCATTGCACTTGGAGATAAGATGGCATCGCTAAGGCCAGACATACGATCTTACAGTAGAATTGCTTACTTGAGAGAAATTCATGGAGATATAGATGGTGCTAAAGCTGCACTCAAATTAGCAGTAGAGTCTGGTTACCCAGGCAATGAAGAAACTGCCTGGGCAATGTTGACTTTAGGTGAGCTATACTCCAACTATGGCGATGATGCGTCGGCAAAGAAGGTCTACAGCCAGATAATCGAGATGCGAAAAGATTATCCTTTTGCAGTGGCAGCTCTCGCAGAATTAGAACTCAATGAGGGCAATATGGATCAGGCAGAAAAAGGATTTGAGGAAGCCATTACAATTATTCCAGAAGTAGGTTTCTATACTTCCTTGGCGAAGATTTATAAGAAACAAGGCCGCCTACAGGAATTAGATGCAATTATGAAAGAAGTCTTTTTGATGTTAGAGGATGATGTAGTCAGTGGTCATAATATGAATCTTGAATACGCTGATATTTACCTTAATCTTTTAGATTCCCCTAAAGAAGCACTGACTTATCTGGAGAAGGAATATGACAAGAGACCTCTGAATATAGATGTAAACAGAATGTTGGCACAAGTGTATCTTTCTATGGACTCAATAGAGGAAACAAGAAATTATGCACAAGCAGCTTCTATCACAAATTCCCAGCACCCAGACCTACTCAATATAAATAGTCATCTTGACCAACTTTCTCTACTGTTCTAAATCTTTATTAATTAAAACCAAAAGTATAAGTATCTGCTAAACACAGGTTTCTCAGAAGAATATTCTTATGCTTATAATCAAAAAATTATGAGAAAAATGAAATTTTATTTCGATTCTCGGAGTGTCGTGCAAAAGTTACTCAGTACAAGTTTATTGTCTTTCTTTTGCATTATACTCTTTGCTTCTAGTCATAGAGAGGCTCCCCTCATTGCTAACGATCCATTGGCTGATAATACTGATCTCTATGCATTTAGAAGTCCTGATAATCCCAACACGATAACGATCATCGCAAATTATATTCCTGCGGAAGTTCCTTTTGGTGGCCCTAATTATCACACTTTTGGAGAGAACATTCGGTACGAAATTCATATCGATAATGATGTCAATACACCGATGGATGATGTCACGTACAGGATGACCTTCAATCAGATTAATGAAGATCCCACAACTTTTTTTAATATTCGATTGGGTCTACAAAATATCAAAACTACTTATACACTAGAGAGAAGTATGAGTGGAGGACCTTTCGAGGTTATCGTTTCTAATGGTATCGTGCCACCTAACAACATAGGTCCAAGATCTATCGAATCAGGTGTAGGTCTGAATACGACCTATGATGCCTTATTTCAAGGTGCAATCACAACAGCTTCTACAGGCGAACGCGTATTTGCAGGACCAGTTGATGATCCATTTTTTGTGGATCTAGGAGCGATATTTGATTTGGGAGATTCTCCTAGACAGAATGGCCCTAACAGAGATGCTTTGGCGAGATATAATGTGCATACAATTGCTCTGCAGATTCCAATCTCTACCTTACTCAAAGTTGGTGCACCTGCACAACCCACAAGTATATTGGATGCGGATTATGTTATAGGTGTGTGGGCTTCTGCGAGCAGACCAGCCATCAAAACGATGACTGCAGGTAACGAAGCTACTTTCTCTGGTGACTGGATACAAGTTTCTAGAATAGGAATGCCTTTGACCAATGAGGCTGTCATTCCTATAGGTGACAAAGATGCTTGGAACAGAGCAACACCTTATGATGAGATTGCTGAGACAACTTGGGATGAATACTTTTACAATCCAGAGCTAGCCCTCTATATGGATGATGATCAATTTGGTGGAGCAGTACCTTCTTTTGCACCACTAAGAGTACAGACGGCTTCTCTCGGCGCTTTTGATTTTTCTAATGGCGCTGACGGATTATTTGGACTTAAGGGTGCGGATGCTTTGGCAGGTACTGCGTTAGATGATGCCGTATTCGGCACACTATTATTGCCTGCGCCTGGTAAGCCTAGGTCTGTTGACTTATGGCCAACTTTCCACACAGGTGTACCGAATGTAATTCCGTATCAATTGGCAACAGGAAAAGGTGGTAACCCGCTTGCGGCAGGTAAGCCATTTATCAATAACTTTTTGCCCAATGGAGGTGATATGCTTAGATTAAATATGGCCGTACCTCCTACGCCTCGTAACGATGCTAACTTTTCCAGTTTAGGACTAGTGCAAGCAGCAGCGATAGGACTTACAGTAGCACCATTCAATACAAGTACGACGCTAGAGTTTATCCCTAATATGGATGGATTCCCTAATGGCAGAAGATTAGAAGATGATGTAACAAGAATAGAATTGCAAGCGGTATCTGGAGTTGTATTAGCTGCAGTAGGCTTGTGGTATGATGATTTTGATCCTAATACTTCTGACAGTCCAGTTACCCAAGATTTACTTAACGTATTGACTTATACTACTGGTGTAGAAGAGAATGATATAGAATTTTCTAACTCTTTCCCTTATGTGGCTCAGCCTTGGAGGGGAACTGAAGTAGGTCAGTAATGATCACACAAAATTTAAACAATATGAAAAGTATTATAAATATAAAATCATTGGTGATGATAGCATTTTGCTTCATTATCAGTGCCGCGAGCATATTTGCTTCGAGCCATAGAGAGGCTCCACTTATCTCTAATGATCCTCTGGCTGATAATGTAGATTTATATGCATTTAGAAGTCCAGACGACCCGAATACTGTTACAATAATTGCGACTTATGTTCCCCTGCAGTTACCGCAAGCAGGACCTAATTATTATACTTTCGGACAGAATATACGATATGAAGTTCACGTAGATAACGATGCTTCTGTACCTGGTGATGAAATCACCTATCGTTTTACCTTCAATCAAGTAAATGAGGACCCTACTACATTCTTTAATATTAGATTGGGTCAACAAAATCTGAAGACGACTTATACTTTGGAGAGAAGTGTTGATGGTGGCAATACATTTGAGACAATAATTACAAATGGCGTGGTGCCACCAAACAATATTGGCCCGAGATCTATAGAGTCGCCAGTAGGATTAGGTACAACCTATTCAGCACTTTATAATGGAGCTATTACTTCAGCATCTACTGGAGAACGCGTATTTGCTGGTCCTACTGATGATCCATTTTTCGTCGATTTAGGAGGTATATTTGATTTAGGAGATGCCGCTCGTCAAGATGGTAATCCATCAGACGGACTAGCATGTTACAATGTAAGTGCTATTGCGATACAAGTACCTATAAGTACACTTCTCAAAGCTGGTGCTCCTGCTCAGCCGACAAATATTCTAGATAGTGATTATGTTATAGGTGTATGGGCTTCTGCAAGTAGACCAGCTATCACGACAATTAGTGCAGATGCGGATCCGACTGTTGATGGAGATTGGATACAAGTTTCTAGATTGGGAATGCCTTTGACTAACGAGGCTGTAATTCCAATAGGTCAAAAAGATTTTTGGAATGCGATCTCTCCTTATGACGAGATTTCTGAAACAACTATGGACGAGTATTTCTACAATCCTGAGTTGGCTTTGTATATGGATGATGATCTCTTCGGAGGAGCAGTCCCTGCTTTTTCGGGACTTAGAGTACAGACCAATTCATTAGGAGCTTTTGACTTTTCTAATGGTGGCGATGGTCTCTTTGGACTGAAAGGAGCCGATGCACTTGCAGGAACAGCGTTAGATGATGCTGTGTTTGGTACCTTATTATTGCCTGATGCGGGTAAGCCGAGGTCAGTTGATTTGTGGCCAGCTTTCCATACAGGTGTACCTAATGTCATACCGTATCAATTGGCTACAGGAAAAGGTGGTAATCCGCTAGCAGCTGGAAAACCGTTTGTCAATAACTTTTTGCCAAATGGAGGTGATATGTTAAGATTGAATATGGCCGTTCCAGTTACACAGAGAAATGATCCTAACTTCAGTAGTCTTGGATTGATCCAGGCAGCTGCGATTGGATTGACAGTAGCTCCATTTAATGCAACTGCAGACCTAGAATTTATTCCTAATATGGATGGATTCCCTAACGGTAGAAGATTAGAAGATGACGTTACAAGAATAGAATTACAAGCAGTAGCTGGGGTAGTTCTCGCTGCAGTTGGATTATGGTATGATGACTTCGATCCGGCCACCTCTGACAGTCCTGTAACAGAAGATCTTGTTAATGTGCTTTCCTATACAGCTGGTGTAGAAGCCAATGATAAAGCCTTTAGTTCTAGCTTTCCTTATCTAGCTATGCCTTCTAGTGGTACTGGCGAATGTAGTGGAGTAATTGTCAATACCGATGACGGTGGTGGCAATGAAGATGCAATGGCGGGTAGATTATTTGTCTCTTCTAACACGCAGCAACGCATAGGAAATATAGAAATAGATGATACTGGTATGCCGATAGGTGGTAGTTCATTTGGTAATGTTTCTGGAGATGCTGATGGTATATTTTTTGATCAAGCTTCAGGACTTTTGTATCAGCTAAATAGAATGAATGGTTCTATAAATATCTATGATAATATAGATGCACTTGATACAGGAGGAACGCCTTCATATGTCAATTCTACTTCAGCAGGTTCTATCAATGGTAGAGAAATCACTAAGAGTGGTAACAGAATAGTCGTGGCTCAAGATGCCAATGATGCTAATGGTCAGCAGAATCGATTACTTGTATTTGAATTGAGCGCAGATGGTAGATCTGGTAGCTTGGCAAGAATATATGATGTTGATATTAATCTATGGGGTATACAAGCTGTGGGCGAGACGCTTTATGCAGTTGTAGACAATAGTAGTGACTTGGCTATTTTTCCTAATTTCTTTGCACCTAGATCTGGTAACATATCTCCTGCTAGGACTATAACAGTTGATGGATTGGTCAGAACACACGGTTTACATTATGTGGCTAGTTCTGAGGAGATGTATCTGACCGATGTAGGTGATGCGGGTAGCGACACAGATGGTGCCATTTTTGTAATTAGCGACTTCTTGGCTGCAAGTGCAGACGGTACGATTTCTTCTGATGAGTCTATTGTTCTTGCTGGAGCTAATACACTATTAGGTAATCCCGTAGATATAGTGTATGATGTAGCTAATGATATGATCTATGTGGCTGAGAGAGCTAACGGTGGTGGAAGAGTTCTTGGTTTTGTAGCGCCTAGTATGAGTGGAAATCCTTCACCCGATTTCGATTTTCTATTTGCTGGTGCATCAGCTGTTCACTTACCTAATTCTGGTGATGGTGAGGTAGGACCTACTTTAGAGGTTATGTCTCAGTTATATGTTTCTTCTAATACAGAAAGATCTATTGGTGTATATTCTATATTGGAAGCCAATAATATCGCGGAGGAAAGCTTTATAGGTGCGGCGTTAGATGCAGATGGTATCTATTATAACTCAGCAGATGATCGCCTCTATCAGATGAATAGATTTAATAATTCTCTGAATGTCTATACAGATGTTAACAATGCATTGAGCCAGGGTATGTCTCCACGATTTGCTGCGGGATCTTCAGCCAATTCAAGAAATGCAAGAGAGATTGCTTGGAGTAACAATAGAATTGTCGTCGCTCAAGACGCAAGCGGAAACAACGGAGATCAAAATGCCTTTTTTGTATATGCTGCTAACAATGGTTCTCCGATACTAACTGATAGGTACAATACAGACATTAATCTCTGGGGTATCCACTTAGATGGTGAGAGATTGTTTGCTATCGTGGATAATTCTAATATGCTTGCTGAATTTGATAACTTTTTTGCTAATCAAGGCAGTAGTGTATCTCCAAGTAGAACGATCAGCGTAGATGGCCTAGTCAGAACGCATGGCTTAACTTATGATGCTGGACAAGATATTATGTTCTTGACAGATATTGGTTCTGCCGCTAGTGACAGTGATGGCGCTTACATCATTGTGCGGAACTATACACAAGCTTCGGCTGATGGTACGATCAGTATGAATGAGCAGACAAGAATTTCTGGGCCTAACTCTTCTTTGGGTAATCCTGTTGATATTGCTTGGGATGCTTCTAGAAGTATGATCTTTATTGCTGAACGTGCTAGTGATGGTGGTAAAGTATTGGGCTTTATAATGACTATGGACTCAGGTGACCTCGCGCCTTCTTATGAAGATAGTTTCCCGGGTGCTTCTGCAGTACATTTGGCGACAGATATAATGTTCAGAATGTTTAGAAGAAATGAGGCTACTGAAATGAAAATGGATGTCGTTGTCGACAGAATCTTAAATGACTTTACTCTTGAGAATAACATAGAAACTGTTGATATACCAGAGGTAGAAGCGATAGGCGGCGAACTATCATTTAGTTTGTTCCCTAATCCAGCTGCTGATGACATCAATCTTTATGTGAAGGGTGATATGCAAAAGTATAATAACTCCACTCTTGAAATATTTAATATGGCAGGAGAGAGATTGATGATCCAAAAGAATGCTAGTACACATATGCGCTTAGACATATCTAGCTTAGCTAGTGGACAGTATTTTGTGAGATTATTTAATGACGAATATCTCGAAGTCATCAAGTTTAATAAGATATAATTTTAAGTTGGTTTTAAGTTAAAGCCCTTCACTTAGTTGTGGAGGGCTTTATTTGTTTGAGACCAATCCTGTAGGAGAATGATTGCTCCTTTTTGTAAAGCCTAGCTCATAACTATTTGTGATTGTTTTGTTGTAGACCTCGTTGGTTGATTTTAGTTGTGGTAAGTCAAAACTGTCTTATTGTTTTGTTGTTACTTTGGTAATTTTTGACATCACACATTAGAGTTATATGGGAGATCAGTTTAAGGTATCACTAGAAAATCTTGTCAGCAAGCTAGTGGGGTGGCTAGATGCCGTGGTTGTTAATTTGCCGAATTTACTATTATCGATTATAGTCATTTTGGTGGCAGTCTTTCTGTCTCGAAGGCTTAGTGCTAGAATTACAAATTTACTTCATAACAGAATCAAGCAGAGTTCAGTTAGAACCCTTATAGGTAGTGCTATTTCTATATTTATTTTGCTGTTAGGATTGATATTGGCTCTCGGCATACTCAATCTTGATCAAGCGCTTAACTCACTAATAGCTGGTGCAGGGGTAGCAGGGCTTGCGATAGGCCTTGCGGTACAAGGGACGCTTTCCAATACATTCTCAGGCATATCTCTTTCAATAAAAAATGACATCAATGTAGGAGATTTTATAGAGACCAATGGTTTTGCTGGGACTATAGTAGCCATTAATCTTCGCGATACAAAGATTCGAACTCTAGACAACAACTTGGTCATTATTCCTAATAACGCTATATCCAATAATCCATATAAAAACTTTAGCCTAACTAAAGATCTACGCGTAGTTGTTGATACCAGTGTAGCCTATGATTCTGATCTAAAGTTTGTGGAGGAGATTGCCGAAGCAGCTATCACAAAGCAATTTCCCTATAGAGCTTCCGACTTCGAGTTCTACTATATGTCTTTCGGCGATAGTGCTATTAATATTCAGTTGCGATTTTGGATTCAAGCTAAGGATAGATTCTCTTTGACAAAGAGTCGAAGTCAAGCTATTGTTATTGTCAAGGACGCCTTTGAGCTGAATGGTATAGACATTCCATTTCCTATACGTAGCCTTTATGTTACAAGTCACGATGATGGGAAAAATCCACTCCAATAAGCTTCCTAAATAGATAAGTGCTCATAAGAGTGTAGGGAGTAATATGTTAATTTCTAGGTTTCTAATTTATCTGGCAACTGTTTAAGTATAGTTTGATCCTGAGATTTGACCTCGTATACTGAGATCTACCCTAGATTTCAAAGTTCTGTCTTCGTAGTTGAAACAGCTGATACATTAATAAACTCTTAAAAACCAAGCAATTAGTCATCCCTAGGGTATATTTGAGCTCCTGTCCGCTGTCTGAGCCTTTAATTCATTTTACCCAAAGCTTATTATGTTGAAGTTCCTTTCACTGTTATTCCTTTTATCAATGACTACCTGGTCGCTCTCAGCACAAGTAGATAAGTACTCTGCAGGTGTCAATGGTCAAAAGTTGGATTGGTTTCTATATTATCTGGACAATTACTATGTAGACGATGTCGATATCGATAGTCTTACCTCGATAGCTGTTCGGAGTGTGGCGGCTCACCTTGACCCATTTACTGTATATCAGACCAAGGAAGAAGTTGAGAAACAAACGAATGCTGACAAGGGCTATTCTGGCAAGGCTGTAGGCTTTTCTTTCTATATGCTTAAGGATACAGCTGTCGTCACTTACGTTAATGATAAAGGCCCAGCTGATCTAGCGGGTCTCAAGCGAGGAGATCAGGTACTGACTATCAATGGGGAGAATCTGACTCACGTGCACTATAGCGCAATCAATACTGTCATTAATGATAGAGAGGTGGAGGACTTCACCTTGGACATATTGCGTAATGGTTTCCCTTTTGAGGTTAAGATAACCAAGGCTCTGGTACCTTGGCCTAGTGTCAATTCTGCTTATATGATGACCTCCACGATAGGGTATATCAAAGTCGGAAAATTCACTTTAAAGACAATGGAGGAATTCGTCCCATCGCTCTCTTATCTCAAGTCTCTCGGTATGCAGGAGTTGATACTTGACCTCAGAGGCAATAACGGTGGGGTAGTAGAGCAAGCTTATCAGCTGGCAGATCAGTTTCTGAGTGAGGGACAGTTGGTATATGCAGAAGAAGGGTTCAATAAGGAGAGAAAGGAACACATCGCCACTGCCCAAGGTGGGTGGGTATACGGTAAGTTAGCCATCCTGCAAAATGAGTATACAGCCTCTGCTAGTGAAGTTTTTATTGGTGCTCTACAGGACTGGGATAGAGCTGTCGTGTTGGGTACGACGACTTATGGCAAAGGATTGATCCAGCAGTCTTATAAGCTGGGTGATGGATCTAATATCCGTATTACAATAGGCAGATATACGACACCGTCGGGTAGAGCGCTGTTGCGTACACGTGCAGAGGCGGAGGACGTTATGTTGCCTTACCGAGAAGCGCTTAAGGCCAACTCTTTGACCTCAGACCTCACACTTCCAGATGAGTTGATTACGAAAAGTAAGTCAGGAAGATCCATAGTTGCGGGTGATGGCGGTATCGTTCCAGATATCCATTACATCTATGAGCCTGAGATAAATTCTTTCCAGAAGGATATGAATGATGCCGGTCTGTTGTATCAGTTTGTGACAGAATATATACACCGTGAACGGCATAATATTATGAAGCAATATACTTCTGTGTCAGGGCTTATGAAGGATAGAATGTTCGAAGCCTTTATGCTGCAGGAATTGAGAAAATTTTTAGAACAGAATCGTCCGTTCTATAATATGCCTAGAAATTTTCCTGATCCAATGATCTATCAAATTAAGACTTGGATGGCGTCTCAACTCTGGCACGACAATGCCTATCACGAAGCCGATAATGAAGATGATCGATTGCTATGGCGGGCTAGGGAAGTGATGGAAGGGACGATGCACGATAAACTAGGCATCCAGTATCGTAAATAATACAATGCATACAAGAATTAAGACATTGTAGTCTGACAGTTCTTGTAGAACAAGTAAGCCCAAAAGCAAAAAGACCAACCCACAAGTGGGTTAGTCTTTTTTTTGTTAAAGAGTCGAAGAACTTTTCCCTCGACATACACCTTTTCATCTTTATACGCCGCCGTTAAGCTTGTCTTGCAATTCTTTGAGCCCAGCCCAGTCGCCATTTGCGGCAAGGCCCGCTTGTTGTGGCCAAGAACTTGGGTTGTGCATTTGATATCTAGGACCTGCTGCCTCCAGTATCGCTTTGAGTTCTTCTGGAGTGCTGCTAGCCATCTGAGCAAAAGTTCTCACGCCACCAGCAATAAGCAGTTCAGAAATTTTTGGACCGATACCTTCTATTTTCTTGAGGTCGTCAGGAGCAGTCGGTGTGACTGGTGCCGCTGGAACCACTGGTGGAGTAGGGGCAGCTACTTTTGTAACTCTACCTCTACTGACTTCCTTTGCTTCGTCACCTTTAGTGATTCTGCTCGTCTCTACTGCCACGCCACGTTTCTGCTTCATTGTTGCAGCCATCATTGCTTGTAGTTGGGCCATATCTATTTCTTGTATGACTTCTACTTCTTTGATGATTTCTACAGGTACTTCCTTGATGACTTCTACTTCCACTTCTATTTCTTTAATAACTTCTACTGGTACTTCTCTGATCACCTCTACTTCCTTGATCACTTCTACTTCTTTGATCACTTCTACAGGAACCTCTTTAATGACCTCCTTGATCACTTCTCTTTCTACTATTCTCTCTACAGGAACCTCTTTAGTGACTTCTACTTCCTTAATAACTTCTACCGCCCTGTCCACTGCTACTTCTTTAGTTACCTGCACTTCCTTGATGACCTCAACAGGAATTTCTTTGATAACTTCTATCTCTTTGATAATCTCTACAGGTACTTCTTTGATCACTTCTACCTCGACTATCTTTTCTACTATTTTCTCCACTTCCTTGATCACTTCCACAGGTACTTCTTTGATCACTTGTACCTCTTTGATCACTTCTACTTTTTCTGGTACTGTGACTTCTTTAGTAACCTGTACTTCCTTGATGACCTCTACTTCTTTGATCACTTCTACAGGTACCTCTTTTATGACTTGCACCTCCTTGATGACTTCGACTTCTTTTATCGTCTCTACGGGTACTTCTTTGATGACTTCGACTTCTTTGATCACTTCTACTTTCTCTGGCTTTGCCATAGTTTGTAGACTGTTCTTTGTGTTGAGGTATTTAGAGTCCAGTGTTTGATATTTTGCAACTTGCTCATCATATTTAGATTTCAAGTTGGCGATCTCTAGTGTCTGACCATTGATAGTTGCATCATAGTGAGACGTGTCTATTTCTTCTCCTTGTCTGCCCAGCATCCATCCTAAGAAGGCGGCAACGGACATCAGTAATAATGGTAACCAGATGCACATAATTAATTTTGTTTTAGTGTCTTTTAATGTTGATTAGTGTGGTTGACAGTGGTTGTGTGTGGTTGAATTTATTTTTTCTCGCCAAAGGTCATCGTCGCACCTTTTTTGATATGTTTTTCTTTGCTGAAACAAGCTTTGCCGACGAGCTCAGAGTTAGAGATCAGTTGATCTGCAGAGATACCCAAGTCATTGACGAGATATTTCTGAATCGCAGCCGATCTGGCCAATCCTAGATTGTCAAAATTCTTAGGCGTTCCCTCGTTCTTATGATAGTGCCCTGTTACTTGTAGTGCTCTATCTGGATTTTCTTCTAGATACCCCGCTACTCTCTCAAGTACTGAAACGAGAGCACTTCCAAGCTCATCAGTATTCAGTTGTGATGTTTTAGGTTTGAAACTAAAGTTCTCCTTTGAAGTGATATCTAAATTATCGCCATCACTAAAAATCAAGCTAAAGTCACAAGTTGATTTTGTAGTAGCGGCACCTGCTGCTGCAGAGGCTGCTGGCTTCGCTTTTGCTTTATCTCCGCAGAAGGTTTTTTTGGACCACATCGTCCCGATGGCCATCCAGAGGAGAAGAAGTATAAACCATACAATTTTCATTGTCTTAATTTTTTAGCCCTAAGGCGATTAATGATTATCTATTAGTGGTTGTGTGTTGGTGTCGATCAACTTGTTACACATTACAGTTTTTCGACATATGATTAGAATCAAGGTTTGTGCCAACCTTTACAAATCCACTACATATGAGCACATTTTAACATATGATTGCCTCTTGTTTGTGACATTTTTGTACGTAAGTGATTCATAATGAGTTAGTTATGGCGACATATATTGATGGGAAATAAAATTCTCGTTCCGTCTATAAAAAGAGCAACCGGCCTCTGTTGTAAGCACCACCAGGGCTATTTGGTCCCATGAAATAGTTTCACATACAGTAAATCACTCAATGGACTATCTTTGACACTCATCATATTACAAGACCACTACATATGAAAATAGCCATCGCGCAGCTCAATTACCTCATAGGCGACTTCGAGGGTAATGTCCAGAAAATGCTCTCCTATGCGCAGACAGCCAAGGAGAATGGTGCCGATATCGTTGTATTTGGAGAATTGGCCATCTGTGGCTATCCGCCGAGAGACTTTCTTGAGTTCAATGACTTTATAAGAAGGGTGGAGGAGAGCATAGAGGTCCTAACGGCCGCTGCACAAGGCATCGCTATCGTTGTTGGCGCACCCTCAGTCAATCTCATTCCTGAAGGCAAGGACCTTTATAATTCCGTCTATTTTCTAGCGGATGGAGAGGTCAAGCACCTACAGCACAAGGCCTTGTTACCGACCTATGACGTATTTGATGAGTATAGATATTTCGAACCCGCGACTGAGTTTGAGACATTAGAATATATGGGTAAGCGGATCGCACTGACAGTCTGTGAGGACATATGGGATATAGAGGAGGAGAACCCACTCTATACTGTCCGCCCTCTAGATGTTTTGATAAATGAGAAACCTGACTTCATTATTAATGTCTCCGCTTCGCCTTTTAATTATCGCCACGCAGAGGATAGAATTGATATCGTCAAGGCCAATGTGGCAAAGTATGGCCTAACGATGTTCTATTCCAATCACGTAGGCGCCCAGACAGAATTGATCTTCGATGGAGGCTCTTTGGTGGTTTCTCCTAATGGCGTTGTGCACAGAGAGATGCCCTATTTTATGGAGTCCATGGAGATATTTGATCTTGATCAGGTCGATGCGGGCAAGACAGCCTCTCTCCAGCCCAAAGATGATATTTCAGAAATACACGATGCCTTAATCCTTGGTATACAAGATTACTTCGGTAAGCTGGGTTTCAAAAAAGCTATACTCGGCCTCTCAGGCGGGATAGATTCTGCGGTGACAGCGGTACTGGCACAGCGAGCTCTCGGAAAAGAAAATGTCAGAGTTCTCTTGATGCCGTCACAATTTTCTTCTGATCACTCGGTCAATGATGCGAGAGATCTTGCAGAAAACTTGGGCATTAAGTATGACATCATTCCTATCAAGGATGTCTATGATGGCTTTATGGGTAAGTTAGGAGAGCACTTTGAGGGGCTGCCATTTAATGTGACGGAGGAGAACATCCAGGCTCGTGTCCGAGGGACTTTGTTGATGGCCTTCTCCAATAAGTTTGGCAACATCCTCCTCAATACAAGTAACAAAAGCGAGATGGCCGTAGGGTATGGCACCCTATATGGAGATCTGGCGGGTGGTATATCGGTGCTTGGTGATGTCTATAAGACGCAGGTCTTTGCTCTAGCCAGGTATATGAATAAGGACGGTGAGGTGATTCCAGAAAACAGCATTACCAAGCCGCCGTCTGCGGAGCTAAGACCAGATCAAAAAGATTCTGATAGTCTCCCAGATTATGATGTACTCGACGAGATACTGTTTGAGTACATCGAGCATCAAAAAGGGCCTAGCGAGATAGTAGCGATGGGCCACGACGAAGCACTAGTTGCTCGGATACTGAAGATGGTCAACAGAAACGAATTCAAAAGGCATCAGACGGCTCCTGTACTGCGGGTGTCCTCTAAGGCCTTTGGGATGGGTAGACGCTTACCTATCGTGGGGAAATATCTTTCTTAAAAAATCAAAATGAAATGAACTAATCAACTTGATAATGGAGTTGAGAATAGGGGCGGATGGCCTAATAGAAAAAGCACACAACAATATTCAATAACATAAACACTAACTAAAATTATGACTACACAACAAGTAGCGAACCAACTATGGCAGTATTGTAAAGAAGGCAAATGGCAAAAAGCACATAAAGAGCTTTATTGTAATGATGTATGGAGCCAAGAGCCACAAGGTGCTCAAAATAGATACGTCAAAGGAAAGAAAGGTATCCAAGCCAAAGGAGATTGGTGGCAGAAAAATGTCAAAGTCTTTGATATGAAAGTAGGTAAGCCAACCGTCGCTGGCAATTGGATTACAATGAAGATGTCTATGGATACGCAGAATAAAGCGAAAGGATCTCCTAGAGTCCAGTCAGAAGAAATCTGCGTATACAATGTTAAAGATGGTAAAATTGTCTCTGAACAGTTTTTCTATGATACGAATGGCTAAGCCTAGTCAAGACAGAAAATATATAAAGTCTGGCCTAGTGGTCGGGCTTTTTTTATGCTTGTATTTCAGGGTAGTGCGACACAGTCTTCGTTAATGAGCCGTTAACCGTTCGTCAATATTGTTTGTGTGAGCATCTTCTTTTTTTTGACAAAGCTCAGAGGAATGAGAAAAAAAGTGATCAGTGAGGCCAATTAATTTTATCTAAGTATCAAGAAATAATCTCAGGCTGAAAAGAAAAAAGTCGAGACTGGTGGAGAATAGTCTAACATCAGCTTAGATGGCGTACGGACTTAAGTTAACTAACAACAATATCCAAAGTAATATTCTGCAACCTTAATATACGCTACGTCTGACCCAGAATAATCACTTAGAATAAGTACCAACTTCGCCATCTTTTCTCCATACTTGATGATGAAATCCTCTACACCATCTCCGTTAATGTCGCCCTTCCAGTGTATGGATCTTGGTCTTAGATCGTTCTCTGTCAGGAAGATATCTCTGTTGTTGTAGCAATAGAGGAGCTCATTGGAATCTTCAGAGAAATAAAAATCATCGTTAAGTGCTTCTGCAATTGATTTATCTATGTCTTCAAAGGGAGGGGAGTAGTGAGCTTGCTCTACACTGAGTGGCTGCTTGGAACCGATGATGAATTCTGGAATGTTATCTGAATTGATTTCTATACAGACTTCAGTGCCGATAGTCGCTTTTTGATGATAATAGCTAAAGCTTATTGGCTGAACTTGAAAGCTATTCTCCTTTTTCGTTTTATGGACACCTATCCAGTTGAGCTCTGGATCATATTGGAAGTTCTCGAAGCAAGTACAGTTAGGTAGGAGTAGGCTATAGTCAGAATTTATCTTAGCAGTTGGAAATTTATAATTGTACGGTACTACGTACTTTTTGTAGAGATAGCCTATCTGGTTGTTGGCAGTAACTTTAATCCAGTCAGTGGTAGAGGTGGTTTCTTTTTGTTGGATAACCTTGGTGCCATAAGACAGCTTGGCGAGTATTGTGGATTGGGTGTGGGGTTGAGGTCTGAGGTTGAGCCCAGAAGTGGCGATTACGGTATAACTGTTTTTATTTCTAGGCTTGCCTTCTTGCGAGATACTTATGTAAGAACACAGCAGTATAATTAGCGTGAAGACAATTTTCATTTTATAAATGTATAAATTTATACTGGGCTAAATTGTAGCCTCATAATAACCTTTCCCTAGAACCACTTCCTAAAATTGGTCTGATCAAGATAGTAGGTAATTCTTAGAGACAAACTGTTCTGATTGGGGAAGTCATTAAGTCCTCCTAGGCCATCAAAATAGCTACTCTCTCTGAAGTCTATTCCAGTGTCGGTAACAGCGCCTGAGATATTGTTTTTCCAGACGAGCACGATATCACTACCTGGTGCAAATCTCCAATTGAATCCACAATCAATCGAGAAAAAGTCAAACGTAAAGTCCAAATTTTCTTCATACTTAGTTGTTGTCGGAATACTGCCATCCTCTGCCAGTTCGTGGAAGGTATTGTAGACAATTTTGGTCCAGTTATGACGAGCTCTAAAGTTGAAGCCCATCTTATTATTCAGTGTATAGTCGATGTTCCAGACATTATTGACTCTGTAGTTGTCTCTTTGTCCTAGATATATTTCTCCATTGGCACCATTATCGAGCCAGCCCGTATCGTCATATTGAACATTGTAACTAGGATTGAGCGACATAGAGAATTTGTCACTAAACTGTATCCGAGGACCCATCGCAAAAGAATAACCCCAGCGACCTTCCTCATTTATGTTGTAGATATTTCCATTCCACCAATAAGAGAATCTTTTGTTGGAATTCGTACTGAGATAGAAGCCCATACTCTTAAATGCAGGCCGCACAACATAACGACTAAAGTCCTCTGTCCGCGGCTCAAAATAATCCTTGTGATCTGTAGAATAATTGAACCACATATTGAGAAACCAAAACTTATTGGTCTGCAACGAAAATCCAAAGTTGGTCCACGTACCCGTGTATATATTGGGATCAATCAAGTAGCTGTTATCAAAGCCAACCCACATGTCTAGGCTATTGAGTTTCCAGAAAGGCTCGTTCTGCACATAAGAGAGCGAGGCCCCCATTTCTCTTGTATTGGTTTCTCTCTGGAAGCCGAGATCGTTTTGGTTGTAGTTTTTACTTATCTCTTCATAGTTGAGGCCATAGCGCCATTTGCCTGATATCTTATCTAAGTCCCACGCAAATTTGTAACCTGTATTATTCGGCTGATCATTGAATGATTGTACAGAAACAGCACCCGACCCATAGAAGTTATATCGCTGCTGCTTGTCCTTGAGGCTAAACTCTGTGCCTGTGACATTGGCATCATAGAATTCCGCTCCTTTTCGCCACACGTTGGTATTGATAAACGAAATGCTAGAATTGGCTCTGAGGTTTTGGTCGAGAACGATGACACTATAATTAGTCAATGGTTGTGTCCTGAAAGTCCTCGTCGACCCATCTACAAAATTTTCTATGAGAGCATCTGTAGAATTTTCAACGGCATTGAAGATGCCGATGCCCAGCCCACTTTTGGTACGACCAGATATTTTGGTGGCGTTATAGAGTTGCGGGATCTGAGGGTTATTGATGACCGCTTCAGCGTTTGTGGTTTTATTGTATACAGAATCATAGTTGAAGGCTGTCCCACCTATCCTTCTGGTATAAAAGAGATCCGCCTTGGAGAAGAGCTCTAGTCCCTCAGTAAAGAAGGGTCTCTTTTCTGACAACTGTACTTCGAAAGGGGAGAGGTTCACCACCAAGTCATCCGCCTCCACTTGGCCAAAGTCAGGTACCAAGGTCATATCGAGTGTAAAGGCATCATTGATCCCGTACTTGATATCCATCCCTGCATTGTAGGAGTAACCTGTGCTGTTGATGGGGTCAGAATTATCATCGTGAAATCGTACAGCGTAGGTAGAGAGATAGGGTGTGACCGACAATCTATAAGGCGGCTTGATGTCTTTGATGCCATTAAGTTGACCACTCTGCGTAAATAGGCCATCTAGATTGGGGTCTATTGCAGACCAGGTAGAAACTAGATTAAGCCTCCTCTGTGTCCTTAGAAAATTGACTGTCCATATTTGTTCTTCGGCTTTTGGAAATCTTATCGCTGCATAAGGAATTTTCATCTCACAAGTCCACCCCTTGTCCGATAGTTGGACGGCACTTTCCCATACAGCATCCCAGTCGCTATCCTCATTGCCTTCATTGCTTTTCAGTGCATCATACTGTACACCTGTAGCGGCTACGAGAAAGAGCACACCATCCGTTCCATTGCCATATGTATCTAGCAACAGTGCAAAGGCATCTGTATTTCCTACATTATCGCGCTGGGTGAGTTGTGTCTGTATGCTGTCTCTGGAGACTTCGTGCATAATGGCTGATATGTAGAAGGCTTCATCATCATACACTACTTTTACCTCTGTTTTCTGATCAGGTTTCTGGCCAGGAACAGGTTCTAGTGTTGTAAAATCCGTAGCAACTACGGCCTCTTCCCAAATGGATTCATCGATTATTCCATCTATTTCTATAGGGATAGAAGTCCTTGAGGCCGTTAGAGACTTCTGGCCCAATCCAATAGTGCTACTTAATAAAATCAATAAAATAGTCAGTCTCATCGTTTTTGTTTTACAATCGGTAGTTGCGATGATGGCACAAAGAAACCCTATTTAGTGTAACTAGTAAAGTCTGATTTGATCCTTTCGACTAACTAGGCACTCTATAAGATGACGCAACATATGCTGCATCCAAGGTATAGAGTATAATGAAGAGCGATTGTCTAATTACGCTGTATCGGTATTATTCTGGTATGAACTAGAGGCTTATAAGGCTATAGTTTTTCTAGGGAAAACCCCACAACAATTGAGGTCTATTATTTTTAACTTTGGTTTAATTGAAAACAGATTCCTTTTATATGACAAAATCTCTAGTCGGAGCATTACTACTTTATATCAGTACTGCGCTCTCCCTTTATGGACAATGCTATCCCGATCGACATAATACCTCAGCCGCTGCTGCTTGGATTTCTTGCCAGACCAGTATGAATCCCAATCCAGCTCGTGGTGAGAGTCACTGGATTACCTATGACTTAGGAGAGCCGACCAGATTGGGTCAGATGACGATATGGAATACCAATAACCCGGCTTCTCTTGATAGTGGCGCCAAGACTATAGAAGTTGATTACAGTCAAGATGGAGTCAATTGGACCTTCTTCCAATCCATTGAAGTACCTATAGGTGAGGCGTCCAGCTTTTATGAAGGCAACCTTGGTTTGGATTTCGAAAATCTGACAACTAGGCATCTGCTTCTGACGATCACTGAAAACTATGGCGGCGACTGCTATGGATTTTCAGAGCTTAAAATTGAGAGATTTAACCCAGTGAGTACGGATGATCTTCAGGCAGCTAATGCGATGGATTTATATCCTAGTCCAGCTATTGATCACGTTTTCGTTAATTATGTAAGTCCTGTATCTAATTCTGCTACCATCACTGTCGTAGATATGGCAGGTGCCGAGGTCAGATCACAACAAGCTAGACTGCTCACTGGAGCAAATCGTGTTCGTGTAGATCTGGATGGTCTACCCTCAGGTCAGTATTATATACGCCTCCAGTCAGCAACGCAATTGCTTACTGGTGAACTGACGATTATTCAAAACTAGATAACCCTCTAAACAAGAAATATGAAAAACAAGATTATCATAAGTCTTTTGCTTGTCTGGGGCCTCAATCTCACAAGTCAGGAATATATAGGTGCTGGAAATGATGAGGGCATCACCATAACTTCTAGTAGTCAGTTTAGAAATTTTGCTCCCGAGAATACGATAAATGGTTCTGGAATGGATGCGGATCTAATGGAAGCCTCTAGGTTTCTGACACAGACCACTATGGGCTACAATATGGATGATGTGCAGAGGGTAGCTGAGCTGGGCTTGGAAGCTTGGGTAGATGAGCAGATGGCGATGCCAGTACAAAATATGACATCAAGTATGTATGAAATTTGGGAAGAGATCTATGGGTGGAATATAGATTATCTGACGGCTATATATCAAGAAAATAATCCTGGCGCACCGATTACAGAAGAGGTCTTGGAAGATTTTGATGGTGATATTTTTGGTCCTTGGGCTGTAGATTTTCAATATGCCTGGTGGGAAGGAACACTTACAGGGGAGGATCAATTGAGGAGGCGAGTGGCGCATGCGCTTAGTCAGATAGTCGTCATTTCTATGAGGTCTTCATTGCAAGATCATGCAGAGTCGTTTACTGGGTTTTATGATATTTTGTTAGAAAATGCTTTTGGGTCTTACCGCGATATAATGGAGGCCGTGACACTAAGTCCGTCTATGGGAGTGTATCTCAGTCATTATAATAATCCTAGAGAGATTCCTTCGGAAAATCTGCACCCAGATGAAAACTATGCACGAGAAATTATGCAGTTGTTTTCGATAGGGCTCTATGAGCTGAATAATGACGGCTCTAGAAAAATGGACGCGGATGGCAACGACATACCGACTTATACCAATGAAGACATCGGAGAACTGGCCAAAGTCTTTACAGGGTTGGGAGCTGGTGGTGTGATGGAGAATCCCTGGGTCGACAATCCTTTTTTTGGGATGGACTTCTATATAGCCGACAAGTTGGAGCCTATGCGGATGTATCAAAACTTCCACGAGCCAGGTGAGAAAATTCTATTAGGTAGAGAAACGATTCCCGCAGGCCAAGATGGAATGACAGATATCAGACAAGCTTTAGATTTTTTATTTAATCATCCCAATGTAGGACCTTTTATATCTCGACAGTTGATCCAGAGATTGGTTAAGTCGAATCCGACACCAGGATACATTGATAGAGTGGCGACAGTCTTTAATAACAATGGTGCTGGCGAGCGAGGGGATTTGGGTGCAGTCGTCAAGGCCATTCTCTTTGATCAGGAGGCTCGGTCTTGTATTGATTTATTGGCAGCAGATAGTGGGCAACTCTTAGAACCACTGTTAAGGAAAACACACTTGGGTAGAGTGCTGCCCCTTACTTGTAGTTTTGATACCTTATATGTTGTAGATGGTGATACTTTGGATAGAGCGCCTTGTCCTGAGATCAAGTATTGGTTGACGGGATTTGAAGAAGTACAGTTGCTTAGACAAGCTGCGTTGGGTGCTCCATCTGTATTTAATTTTTACTTGCCAGATCATCAGCCTGTAGGTGATTTTGTCACGCAAGGACTGGTAGGCCCAGAGTACAAGATTCACGATAGTACGACAGCTATTAATTATATCAATGGTTTACATGTTGTTACTCTATGGAATTATTATGGCGCATCTTGGGAAAGAGAAATCCGACCCAATACAGGTGCCCTTTCTATCGATATAGATTCCTTGGTGGCGCTAGTAGAAGACCCTGAGGAGTTGATTAATTATCTAGATATTGTCTTTACTCGCGGACAACTTACTGGTGAGACGCGAGCCACCTTGAGGACTTTTCTAGACGATCTGCCTAGCTGGGTCGATAGTGAGCGCAGAGTAAGAGGTGTGATAAACTTATTGTTGATGTCACCAGACTATACAATACTTAAGTAACCCCTAATTAAATAAGAAATAAATGGCCAAACATATATCAAGAAGAAATTTCCTTCGGACATCTAGTTGTGCTGCATTAGGCTCTACGACGCTATTGTCTACTTTGACTAATCTAAAATTTATGAATGCCGCCTCTATGGCCAACAGTTCTACCTTATTGACCGGAGACTATAAGGCACTCATCTGTCTGCTGCTCAAAGGGGGCAATGACTCACATAACATGCTGATACCGCGAGAGCCAAGTGAGTATGCACATTATGCGACGTCTAGAACCCAAGTCGCCATCCCGAGAGATACCATCTTGTCACTCAATGGTAGTAACTATGGTCTTCATCCCACGATGACAGCAGCGCAGCAATTGTACAATAACGGAGAGCTCTCCTTTATATCCAATATTGGTACTCTGGTGCGACCGACAGATAAGCCATCAGCACTCAGTGAGACCAATCTCCCTCTTGGTCTCTTTTCCCATTCCGATCAAGTCCAGCAATGGCAGACGTCTGTACCAGATAGCAGATCGAGTATAGGATGGGGTGGTCGTATAGCGGATATGATGAACAGCCTCAATGACAATCCCAATGTCTCTATGAATGTGTCTCTTTCTGGCACCAATATATTCCAGACTGGAGAGAGCTCTATAGAATATTCCATAGATCGTGAGCAAGGAGCGACTGGCATCATCGGTTACAACGATATGGATAATCAGTTTCTAGCTGTCAGAAATCAAGGAATAGATAATATAGTAGATGCCAATTACACAGACATTTTTAAGAAGACCTACATCGATGTTATCAAGAATTCTAGAGATGCGAGTGCTGTAGTATCGGAAGCACTTCTTAATGCACCTTTTGTAGATGACCTTTTTGTTTCAGATACAGAGTTGTCAGATGCTCTCAGGATGGTCGCTCGTATGATAGGATCGAGAGAGCAGTTGGGTGCTAAGCGGCAGATATTTTTTGTGGAGGTAAATGGTTATGATAATCATGATGATCTTCTTGCGCAACACACCATTTTGCTCAATGAACTATCTGAAGGCTTAGCAGAATTAAATGCAGCACTTAAGCGCATAGGAGCACACGATTGCGTGACGACTTTTACCTCTTCAGATTTTGGTAGAACCTTGACGTATAACGGAGAGGGTACCGATCACGCTTGGGGAGGCAATGTACTTGTGATGGGTGGCCCTGTACAAGGCGGCAACATCTATGGAGATTATCCGTTGTTAGAGTTAGCGGGTGAGCTAGAGCTCAGCAATAACCCGATGTATAGTAATGGCATTATGATTCCGACCACTTCTGTAGATGAATATTTTGCGGAGTTGGCTTTATGGTTCGGCGTTGCGCCGAGCGAGTTGAGTACCATATTTCCTAACATTGGCAACTTCTACAATACCGCCGGAGGGACGATGCCGATAGGATTTATAGGATAAACGAAAATAACCACATTGATATAAGGCACGATTCCGTTTGGGGTCGTGCTTTTTTTTATTGGTTATTTTATGACTGGAGAGTCTTGGAACAAGTCTGGGTGTGCTAAGTAATTAGGTAATAAAATTCAAACTACTTCCACGCCATTGGCACGAGTCTCATCTGATTGCTTTTTCGTTGCCGTCAGATGTCTAACCTAGATTCTCTCTATAACCATCTTTAACGACCAGACAAGTATAAGTGCTGAGGTGATGAGTACTAGTGGCTTCTTTGATTGAGGGATTAATTTTGTGAGGATAAAGGAGAGGATCAAGACGATAAGCACGATAAGCACCTGTGCCAATTCTACTCCCACATTAAAGGCAAAGAGTGGAAACGGCAAGTCATCTTTTCCAAGGATGGCCTTGAAGAAGTTGGAGAATCCCATCCCATGAATGAGACCAAAAAGTAGAGCTGATCCATATTTTAATTTATTGCTTCCCGCTGAGTGCTCTGGCTTATACAAGTTGTACGCTGCCGTGTACGCAATCGACACAGCAATAAGGATCTCCACCCAATGCGTGTTGACTTTGATTATATCCAAGCTCGCGAGGGCCAAGGTTATCGAATGACCTACGGTAAAAGCAGTAGCCAATATCAAAACAGCTCTCCACTGAGCAATAGAGTAGGTAACAACCAAGGCGACCAAAAAAAGTAAGTGATCCAAGCCCGCCAGATCCAGTATGTGTGTAGTCCCTAATTCAAGATATGTCTTAAACATAATTTGGTAATCTGCTTAGACGCTAATATCTACATAATTTTATAGATAGCTGTTGCGGCATTTTATGAGTTAGCAGTACAGATTGCGTGCGAGGATACAGAGAGTGTAGTCCTCAGTTGCCTAGACCTCTATTGTGGTTATCTACTCTTTTAGATGCTGGCTTAAGATCTCTCATATACATAAGTACAAAAAACCCAAAGAGCCCTAGATGGGTAGCCAAGGCTTCAGTAGGATAGACGAGTTCAGAGGCTCTATAGCTCAATACTGCTACCACAGCGTGGAAAAACATCATCGACATATAGATAGAACGACAGAGTCCTTGTTCTTCAAAATATTTGAAGCACAGCAAGTTGATGATACCGAGTACGCTGATAGACAATCCATAGAATCGGAAAGTGCTTTCGATGTCTATAAAGAGTAATGAAGGATTCTGATAGGTCATAATACCCGCAAGAAGCTCGACAATACCGCTGATAAGAAAGGCCCATTTCATATTGGAGTCTAATATCACTAAATTCGGCAGTACAAACGAATTGTGCAGATGAAGGCTTCTAAAAAAAACGAGAAAGAACAGAAAATTATAGTAGCAGCGGAGACTGTATTTAGCCAGGTGGGCTTTACCAACGCTAAGATGGAGGACATCGCCAAGGAAGCTGGAATTACTAAGGTGACACTCTACTCTTACTTCCAGAGTAAGGATAACCTACAGTTGGCCATCACACATAAGGCACTGACTATGCTGATCGCACGTTACGAACAGACGATTTCTAATAATAGTGGTCGATCTGGTCTAGACAGTACAATCGACATGTTCAATATCTTTGTAGAAGTCTGCAAGGAGAATTTTCTCTACTCGGAAGCCTTGATGTCCTACTTTGCACTTATACGGTCCTCTGCCCACGGCGCCAATAAGGAAAAGCTTACAGAAGGTATCAATGAGAGTACCTACTTCAAACGGGTACAAGAGATCCAAAACGTTCCCTTTAAGTACATCGTCAAAGAAATCAATCGTGGTCGCTCAGATGGTTCTATAAAAACGGATGTCGATCCGATGCTGCTCACGCTAGCAGGGTGGACAGCCTCTATCGGCTATGTCAAATTATTATCCGCTTCTGGCGATCACATGCAGCCGCTGTTCAATGTGGATCTACAACTCCTCTGGAAGTTGCATATGGAAAACGCTATCAATGCCCTCAAGCCAGTAGGCACCTAGTTTTTTAGGCTGGTATTAATCTTTGTAACCTGTTTTGTAATTCTGCATTGGTAATTACTGGGCACGCATGACATTCAGCTAGATAGTCCATCCCTAGATAGGCAGCACACTGGCGCAATGGCAAGTAGAAAGTGTCTTCTATATCATCCTCGTTACTTACACTGAGTACAGACATAGCCTTAGAGCGGAAGCGTCTTCCTGTTTCTTTTTCGTTGTGAAGGAGATCAGAAATTCTATCTAGAAAAACCTCCACTCATCGTATACCAATAGACCGGAGTAGCTAAGACGATATGCCCATACGAGGAAAGTATTTTTTTGATGAGGGGTAGGAAGTCGTCATTAGCGTTATTGAAACTATAATCAAAATGACTGATGTCATCCAATAAAGCTATAAGGTCATAACCAGAAAGTAATTTTAGACTTTGCGCATAGCTGTTTGTATCTCCATTGCTCCTAGCACTTCCTTGTATGATGACGCCTTGCTTCATAGACTTGAAGATATAGCCGCTTGTAGTATTGGCAGCTATTTATGGCCAATAAAAAAAGGGACAACAATCACACTTCATGGGACTAAGCTAGGAATAGACCAACCAACACTATTTTGTTAGATAGACCCTTATAACTTTGATGCGCGACTATTGTACCCTAAGAAAATGTAATTGAGTAATACTTCTTGTTCACTAATAAAACAGATACTTAATCAATTACTTACCAAATAAACTAACTAATCAACTTACTAAATAAAACTACTTTTCTTGTTGTGGAACCTGCGCTAATACCATTAGCTCTTCGGTTACTTTTGCTCTAGATTTTCTGTGAGAAGCAGAAATAGTTGAAGCTTGAGACACCGCACGTGACTTAGTAGGTGCCTCTATTTTGACCAACGTCTTGACGAAAGCATCATCTACTTCTTGCGCATAGGCTGCTAGATAATTTTCTAATTGAGTAGATACGATAGATTGTATCTGATCTCCATCTAAGATCACTTCCGTCGGTTCTCCATTGATGAGGATAACTTGCTGAGCAGTGATGGCGTCTTGGTTCAGGAATACGGAGAATAATAGGCACAAGAGGCCCAGTTTAGGTGATTTCTTCATGAGATTATAATTTGTTCTACAGTCCAAAAAAAATGGGGGAAGACTGCTTGCTTACAGAACGTATGAAACCCTAAAAACGATGCAAGCTATCTTCGAAAAAATAACTTGCATCGTCTCAACCCGCGTGTTTGCTAGGTTGCTAGGCTAAGAAATAGGGTATTCCCTAGCTTCTATTTTTTGTAAGCTTCCTTTACAAGGTCTGGGAAGGTCTTCACAACCTTTTCTACTTTCGGTCTACTCACATTGGCGACATAGCCTTGTCTCGGATTGTATTCATAGTAGTTTTGGTGATAGCCTTCTGCAACCCAAAACTCTTTATATCTCTCCACCTGTGTGACGACCTTACCTGGTAATTTACCAGAAGCATCTAGAGCTTTAATTTTCTTATCAATAGATGCTTTTTCTGCTGGTGACTTGTAATAGATGGCAGAGCGATAGGCCTCCCCCTTGTCTGGACCCTGTCTGTTGAGAGTAGTGGGATCATGGGCAACAAAAAGGACATCCAATAGGGTTTCATAGGACACCACCTTTGCATCATAATAAATGTAGATGGCTTCTGCATGACCTGTTGTCCCTCGACCGACTTGTCCATATTCTGGGTAGTCTACGTGACCGCCTGAGTAGCCACTGATGACATCAACGACGCCTTCTATGCGCTCAAATGCAGCTTCTGTACACCAGAAACATCCACCAGCAAAAATGGCTTGGGCATATTGACCTAGCTTATGCTGTTCTGTATACTCTTTAACTGGGAAGGTTGATTTATTGTTAGATTTGATGAGGGTAGGTTTTTCCATATCAGTTGATGAGGACTTGCCTACTTGCGCATTAGAGCACGCTGATATGTTCAAAAAGAGGCCTGCCGTCAGGGCTACTATCTTATATATTCCTTGTAGTGATTGCATTGTTATCAGTTTTATTTAGTGATGATTTCTAACATATTCAGAAGCAGATATTTATGCATTAAGTTGAAAGAGGAAGTGTTATTTAACTGAAAATTAAGTTGTTGCGGCTTGTCTCCTTACCGCTGTCTCTATTTATTTGCGCCTTATTCCGCTTGGCTATTATTATTTTACTAACCTATAATCAAAAAATTATGTTGCAAAAATCAATATTGACATTTTGTCTATCCACTCTATTGATGGTCTGCTTGAGCGCCCAGGAGAAAGTGTATCGGGCTAAAATCTCAACCAATCTCGGCGATATGATTATCAAATTACACAATGATACGCCTAACCATAGAGACAATTTCATCAAGTATGCCAATAATGGTTGGTTTGATGGCACGCTGTTTCACAGAGTATTGCCCTTCTTTATGGCACAGGGTGGAGATCCCAATTCTGTCGGTGCGACTCCAGAGAAAGCATTAGGCTCTGATAGATGCGACAAACTCGACAATGAGATCAGAAGACATTATTTCCATAAGAAAGGTGCTATCGCTTCAGCTCGTCTCCCTGACTCTGTCAATCCTACCAAGCAGTCTAGCGCTTGTCAGTTCTTTGTTGTTCAAGGTTATAAGTTGACTGATGCACAGCTTGATGGTATGGAGACAGAAAATTTTAAGTTTTCTGATATCGCTAGAGCCTATTATAAGACTGTAGGGGGCTCACCGCACTTAGATATGAATTACACTATTTTTGGCGAGGTCGTAGAAGGCTTAGAGGTCATTGATCTTATCTGCGCTATGCGTACAGGTGGCAAAGTAAAAGACAGACCCAATACGGATGTGATCATGCACAGTGTCACTATGCTCAAGGACTAAGGTCACATAGGGACTATACCAACAGATATAAAGAGCAATCTTCTTAGTGAGGGTTGCTCTTTTTTTCTATACTTTGACAAATTTCTCTATAAATACTTCTCCAGAAGACGTTTTGAGATGCAGTAGGTAGGGCCTCTGGCGTTCGAGTCTAGAGATATCCAGAGTGGCCTCTTTGCTTTGGAGAGATTCCCATTTTTCTACATTGATACCGACTTCAGTGATGATAATAACATCTTGTATATTATCCTCTAGATACCCACCTAGTTCTAGCTTAAGCTCATTAGTTGGTTGTTCTGCATCTATGGATAAGATGATGTCCGCTTCATTGTTGGCGTCCGTATTGCCGAATATGTAGGTCTGAGATTGCCCCATTGTTGTAAGGGCTAGAAAAGCTAGTATTAAGTAAGTGGTTAATCGCATCAGTCTCTCGTTATCAATTGTTAATCAAAAGGGGATTGTCTCCGATAATCCAATAATCAATCCATAAGTCGATCGAGAATGTAACCTATTATACACAAGGTGGATAGTATTCTGTGGATGCTTTAAGTGGTTACGATAATCCTAAAATAAGCCCATAGTTCTGATAAGATTGTCCGTAGTCCAAGGGTAGACATTTTTACATTATCTCTGCTTTTGACATCGAGGATGATAACTTCTTTGTCTCTACGCTTAAGACGTCTTAGGAACTCAATGTCTATAAGAAATCTATTGGTCTGAGTTTCTAGAAAGATAGGCTTAATCGATTTACTAAATCCCTTAAGACCGCACTGTGTATCATCTGTGCCCAGCCGCAGAATAAAGGTGTTGATGGTCTTAAGATAATGGGATAGCTTAACTCTAAACCAAGGCAGATCTTGATAGTAGGTCTCGTCTCTATGCCCTATAATAATCTCATTTCCCTCTCTATGCATCAGCTCTATAAACGCTATCATACTATCTGCGGTGTAGGGTAGATCGTGGTCCGTGTATAATAAGTAGTCTCCATTGCTAGCTTGTACGCCAGTTCTGAGTGCATACCCTTTTCCTTGGTTCTCAGGATATGAAATCCACTTTGCATTGCCGATGGCTGCCTTTATCTTCTTGACACCTTCTGACAGGTCTATACTGCTACCATCATTGACCATTATGAGCTGTGAAGTGACTTCGGGCGACAGCTTGGTTACAAAGGAGTGATAGTGACGAATGACGTCTTCAGCCCACTTTCCAGTAGGGTTATAGATAGGTAATATGAGGTCTAATTGTTTAGTGATAACTTACTTATTGCCCGAAATTTAACCAAAGTCATTAATTTTCCTCTGAAAACGAAATAATATGAAATTGAGAAGGCCAAGTGCTAATGAATATGCTCCTTATTTTCAGAAGTATATCGATCAGGTAATGGGATCAGATTTTATAGAGCAGCTCAGAGACACTTCCTTAATGGAAGCACTAGATACGCTGACGCCTATCCAATGGGCTTACCGCTATGCCCCAGAAAAATGGTCTGTCAAGGAAGTGATAAAACATCTATGCGATACGGAAAGAGTCTTTGCCTATCGAGCATTGCGCATAGGTCGCAACGATATGACACCGCTGCCAGGTTTTGATCAGGATACTTATGCTGCTGCCTCTATGGCTGATCACCAGTCTGCAGCAGCCTTGATGAGAGAGCTTTCCTCCGTCCGATCGGCTACAGTAGATCTATTTGAGAGTTTCAGTGAGGAAGCTATAGATAGAGTAGGCGTTGCTGGAGATGCCCCTACTTCGACCTTGGCGTTAGGTTTTATGATTTTGGGTCATCAGAACCATCACATCAGATTATTCAAGGAGCTCTATAGATTATGGGGATAAAAAAACCTACCTCTGGTGCCCAATATGTCCAAGACCATCCACACTGGTCGGAGGGCCTTACCACTCTGAGGGATTTGCTTCTGGACACAGAGCTGGAGGAGAAGATAAAATGGGGTATCCCTGTATTCTGTCTAGACGATAAGAATGTAATCGGGATTGCAGGATTTAAGCACAAATATGGACTCTGGTTCTACCAAGGTAGCTTTATGTCTGATCCTGCTAATCTATTGGTCAATGCCCAAGAAGGGAAGACCAAAGGTATGCGACACATCTACTTTGATAAAAATAAGTCGATAGACAAGTCGTTAATGGCGCAATACATCTCTGAAGCCATCGCTAATCAGAAGGCAGCAAAGATGATCAAGATAGAAAGACGGTCACTTGAAGTAGGGCCAGAATTGTCTGCCGCACTCAAGGCCAATAAGCCATTTAATAAAGCCTTTGGAGGTCTCAGGCTGGCCGTACAGGCAGATTACGCTGAGTATATCAACTCCGCAAAGCGCGCAGATACCAAAGAAAGGAGACTACAAAAGATCATTCCAATGGTGCTCAAGGGTGTCGGGCTCAACGATAAGTATAAAAAATAGTTAGTCGTCAAGCAGCTTATGCTCCATCGTAATCCTTACAAGACCTGCTGTATTTCTAGCATTCGTCTTGGCGAGAAGATTACTTCTATGGGACTCTACAGTTTTGAGTGAGATAAAGAGCTTTTTGGCAATCTCTTGGGTCGTATGTTCTTTGACGATCAGGTCTAGTACTTCTCTTTCTCTTCTAGATATCTTGGGGATTTCTTTTTTTGCCTTCTTAGAGCCAGTTCTTTGACTCATTAAGCCTTTCATTATAGTCTCAGTGACATCATCACTGAAGTAGGATTTTCCTGTCAATACTGTGTTGATAGCCCGTAGCAGCTCATCTCTTCCAGTGTTTTTAAGGACATAGCCCTTAGCACCATTGTTGAGTATTTCTGTAACAAAGCTCTCTTCGTTAAACATTGATATGGCGATAACCTTGACTGCGGGGTACTTGGCCGTTACCGTCTTGCACACATCAATCCCACTCATCCCGGGAAGATTAACGTCAAGCAGAAGGACATCTACTTTATTGTCTTTGAGAAATTCTAGCACAGAAGGGCCATCGAGGCACTTACCTATGACATTAATGTCTGCTTCTGTGTCTAAGATAGAAGAAATGCCATCGGCAAACATAGCGTGATCGTCAGCAATTAAGATATTGGTCATTTTGATATCGTCTAGGTGGAGTACTTCCATAACTGTATAAGTTTTCAGTAGTCCAAGTTAGTTGATATAAAGGTCTAAAATATAGGGGTATTCCCTAGCGATTTTTTTGGGTGATTACATTGATTGATTAAGCTTGTAATGATTGCATCTTTATACTATCAAAGACGGAAGCGTCTTATCCCAGTTTAGACAATAAGTAGTTTTGTTGGTTTTTTGCATCGGCCTAGTGCTGATCGGAATAGTTAGTTTGAGTTGGGCAAAGTTTTTTTTCTGAAAGTAATCTTATTGACATTAGAAATTAGATTCAGGCCTCAATGGACCAAAATTCTTTGCTCAACTTTTTTTAACTCCTAACAAAATGATAAAATAAAGAGGTTTTCCTCTAATCCTTTTTTAACTCAGAGGGATTGACTATTGCAAAATTTTAAAAAGAAGTCCTCATGAAGATGTGGACTTCTTTTTTTATACACGTACCTTTCATAACCATATGAAGTCAACCATCTCTATAAGCATTATTATACTTTGTTTGTCTGCTCTCAGTGGACCTGCCTATGGTCAGGGCTCAGACCAGATCTATGAAAGGCTTACGCATGCACTAGATGAGGCCAGAGATAAAAATGACTATCCTCTACTCGCTCAGGCCTACTATGACCTCGCGATGTATGAGGAGGCCATCAATAATAACTTAGAACTCTCATTTCAACAACTGTCTCGTAGCCTCGATTACTATGAGTTGTCACGTGATAGTGTAGGGATATCGGATTGTAAGTTCAATATAGCACGCCAATTACTAGACAATGGTATGTATGATGAAGCTTATGCACGATTGCAAGAGCTCCAGACTTATTATATCAACGATAGCGATGCATCCAATCTAGCCAAACTCGACCTCCAGCGCTACAGATTCTTCTTCGAAAAATTAGAAATGGATTCTTGTGAAGTCATACTTAACAGGTTGTCAGACTATTTTGAGATGCAAGAAGATTATGATCTCCGTGCAGACTATCTCCCACTCAAGGTATCTTATCACGCGTTACTTAAAGATTATAAGCAAGCCCTCAGTGATGCAGACGCCTGTGTAGTGGCAAGCCTCAATAATAAGAATGAACTCGATAGAGCGACTTGTCTTATAAGTCGAGGACGTATACACTTAAGATTAAGACAATATACCTCTGCGCTTAAGGACTTCAATAATAGTCATCGGGTACTTAGGACAATTCCTTACAGCACTGGGCGCCTCGAGATATATAAACTGATGTCGGAGACCTATAAGCAAATTGCCTTACCAGACCTCGCTTATAATTTTATCGCCAAGTACTCCGCCCTACAAGATAGTATACTCAATGAACGACGGATCATCGCTGTCAACAACCTGACGTATAAGTATGAGTCGAGAGAAAAAGCCACAGCCATCACCCTCCTCGAAAAAGATAAAGAACTGGTCCAAAGAAGTAATGACCAACAGCGCCGCGCCCTTATGGTCTTGGGTATATCCTTTTTGGGTCTTCTATTAGGTATTTATTATATCGTGAAGTTTTACTCTGATAAGATTAAGAATGCTCGGATTATAGAATCCCAGAATCAACGTATCAATCAACAGAAAATCAAAGAGCTAGAGGATGAGTTGCAAATCAACTCGATGCAGTCTATGATTGCGGGACAAGAAGTAGAGCGAGAGCGCATCGCTAAGGACTTGCACGATAGTCTCGGGGGCTTGCTGTCTACGATTAAGTTGCAAGTAGAGCGCATCCCTGGTAGCGCCAGTGGTGCTTCTAGAAGTCCCGAATTGAATAAGGCGACGGACTTGCTAGATGTAGCGGTATCAGAAGTGCGGACGATCTCTCAGGACTTACAGCCAGGGGCTCTCAAGCGCTTAGGGTTGGTCCCCGCCATAAATGACTTGGTCAACAGATACCAGTCTAGTACTGGTCCCGAAATCAGTTTTCAGCACTATGGCATTCCGTCTGTTATGGACCAGAATCTAGCACTCAGTATATTTAGAATAGTCCAAGAGATACTCAATAATGCCATCAAGCACGCGGAGGCTTCAGAGATATTTGTTCAGCTCAATAAGGAAGAGGAGGCCTTGGTGATTCATATAGAAGATGACGGCAAAGGCTTTGACCCTAACAAAAAATATAAGAGTATGGGATTGGAAAATATCCGCTCTCGTGTCAATTATCTCAAGGGTTCTCTCGAGATAGATTCTAGAAAGGGTATCGGCACTTCTTTTATCATCCATATAGATGTTAAGTGAGTTTGATGCAGTTAGATGGTCTTAGATTGCCTTCCCCCATCGAGGCCTTAGGGCTGCATCCATCCGGAGTAGAGTTATATGTCAAGCGAGAGGATTTGATTCATTCTGCTTTTGGTGGTAATAAGTGGCGGAAGCTGAAGTATAATTTATTGGAATTCCAATCGGGGGGATATTCTCATCTGGTCACTTTCGGCGGGCCTTTTAGCAATCATATTGCGGCAGTGGCGCAGGCTTGTCGTGTTGAGAAAATTCCTTGTGTGGGTCTTATCAGAGGGACTTATGTGGATGAGGAGAATCCGACGCTTATCGCAGCGCGGCAGGCGGGTATGCAACTTATCCATATAACCAAGGAGGTATACAAGCAAAAAGAGGGGTCTGCTGAGGTGCGGCAGATTCTATCTGAGCTGTCTAGACCTTTTGTTGTTCCAGAGGGTGGGGGCAATGCGCTAGGGCTTAAGGGATGCGCTGAGATATCCGATGAGATCGATGCACACGGAATTGCTTTTGATGCCGTTGTGGTTCCTGCCGGGACGGGTACTACTGCTGCGGGTATCATTGCTGCTTCGGAGACGGAGACTTTTGTTGTCAATGTGCTCAAGAATCCCTCCTTAGTAGATGTTCTTACTGCTCAGGTACCTAGTGATAAGCAGTGGCAAGTTGTATCCGATTATCATTTTGGTGGTTTTGCCAAGGTGAACCAAGTGCTGGTAGACTTTATTAATGCTTGTTCTGTTGAGTATGGCTTTCTGCTTGATCCGATCTATAACGGCAAGGGCTTTTATGCTGCGCTAGATATGATGGGTAGGGGGCGCTTCCCTCAGGGTGCCAAGGTCTTATATATCCTCACCGGGGGTCTACAGGGTATAGCGGCGTATAACTATCGATGCAAGCGGGATGCTATGGTGATACAAGTATGATGACTACTATATGAGTCATTATTACGATTATGGTCTATTTTGACTACTATAATAGTCATTTTAGCTAATTATCTTATTTTTGGATGATATAATTGACATATTGGTGTATTTGTTGTATATTGACTAATATAAAAGTCATTATATGTTTAATACAACAGAGATAAAGGATGTTAAGGTCAAGCTAGGCCAGTTGGTCAGGCGACTCCGCAAGCAGCAGAAGCTTACCCAAGTGCAGATGTCTCACAATCTAGGGGTATCTAGAGCGACACTCAATAACCTAGAAGCTGGAAAGAATTTCACTATCGATACACTCTTCAAGGTCCTCAAGGAGTTGCAGCTTCTAGAGACACTAGATGATGAGCTGGATAGAGTCTCGGCATCATTGTTGGGCAGGCCTGCAGATCGCAAGTCTTACGATAATCCACAAGCTGCAGATAAGTGGTCAGAACCCAAGCCGCTCTACTAGATGAAAAGTAGGCAGGTCATAGGGGTGTATTTGTTTGATATAGAACTCGGTCGTATTGGCTATGATGTCGATAGGGCAGTGGCGTCATTTCAGTATAGCCCTAGTTTTCTCGAATCTAATCAGCTCAAGGAAGTATTTCCATATACCGGCCACATCAGACGGGTACCACAAGTGCAGGTGTTTCGTCAGTTTTCATCTGGTCCATTTAGAGGGTTGCCGCCGCAGTTTGCAGATTCACTTCCAGATCTTTTTGGTTCGATGATATTTAAGACTTGGCTGGATGCAAGAGGGGAGCGAGACATTTCTGTGATAGAGCAGCTCGCCTATGTAGCGGATAGAGGTATGGGTGCCCTTTCTTATGCGCCTGCCCAGGATTTGCCATCCACAGCTGCTATAGATCTCGATGAGATAATTGAGATTCTAAGAGCCGTAATGGACAACAAGAAGTCTACGACTCAGAAGAAACTAAGCACCGCTGCCCTCATCAACATCTTTAAGATAGGTAGCTCGGCTGGAGGGGCTCGCCCCAAGGTCCTTATCTCTGAGCATAAGCGTACTGGGGCGGTACTTCCTGGAGATTTGGAATGTTCCGAAGATTATAATCACTACTTGGTAAAGTTGGCAATGGATACGGAGGCTTTTCCGCGGGAGATTATCGAGTATGCGTATCACTTGGTAGCTACAGAGACACTGGGCATAGATATGATGGGTTCCAAGCTGATAGATGACAAGCATTTTGCGACGCTCAGGTATGATCGCCAAGGGGGAGAGAAACAGCACGTATTGACAGCATCGGGTTTGACTGGTTGGGACTTTCAGGACCCCGCTACCTCTTCTTATGAGCATCTATTTCGGTTGTGTTCGTTCCTTAAGATACCTCAAGCGGAAGTGGAGGCACTCTATCGACGGATGGTCTTCAATGTCGTCTTTAGAAATACGGATGACCATATGAAAAACCACGCTTTTGTCTACACTAGAGAGGAAGATCGCTGGCATCTGGCCCCCGCCTATGACCTGACCTATGCACTCAATCCCTTAATGGATTTTCGTCGAGCCAATCGGGCCTTGTCCATCAACGGTAAGCGTTCAGATATTAGCCGAGCAGATTTGAATACGATCGCCGAAGCTTTTACTGTAAAAAATGCAACAGGTATCATTCAAGAAGTCAATCAGGCCATCTCTGTACTTGCTCTTCATTTGTCTGAGCTAAAGGTGCCTCACAAAATTAGGGAAAATGTACTCAAAAAAGTGAGTCCAATAGCTTAAGTAAGCCTGTCTAACAGATACTGTTCTATCACTTGCGGATAATGACTGTGCTCAAGAGCCAATACTTTTTGCGCAATAATATCTGGGGTATCCATCGGATCTAGCGCTACTTCTGTTTGGAATAGAATCTGTCCCTCGTCATACTGTGTATTAACAAGATGGATGGTCGGGCCTGAGGCTTTTTCGTTATTGTCAAAGACAGCTTGGTGCACGTGATGACCATACATACCTTTGCCTCCATATTTCGGTAAGAGTGCAGGATGGATGTTGAGGATGGCCTCGGGATAAGCTTCTACAAGATGCGCAGGGATGAGCAATAGAAAACCGGCTAAGATCAATAAGTCTGGTTTATATGCTGCTAAGGCGGGTAACAGATACTCCTTGCGGCCTAATGCTTTCTTATTGATAACTAGAGTGGGAATATTATGCTTGTCAGCACGCTGTAGTACGCCAGCCTCCTTTTTGTTGGTCACAATGAGAACGACTTCTGCTAAGTCATTTTCTGAAAAATAATTGATAATGGCCTCTGCATTAGAGCCTCCTCCCGAAGCAAATATGATGAGACGCTTTGTTGTAGAGGTCATCGCATCTTAGCATAATCTGAGGTACGAGCTGGATCCATTTTGACCATCATATCGTAGACTTTGGTTTGCTGCCCTTTGTCACCACCCTTAAATATTTCGATGATCTCTTCTCGCTTGCTATCGCAAAACATCTGTATTATACCACTGTTGAGCATGGCTGTATTCACTTGATTGGTTGCAGTAATGGCACTGACCATAATGGCCCGAGATTTTCCAGGATCAGCGTGCATGTTGTCTAAGCTCTTAAGGTGATACTCATAGATCGCTTGTCTGTAAGGTCTCGCTCTCGGATCCAGAAGGTTTTCTATGACATTGAATCTTGAGGTAGGGGATCTCACATTCTGATCCCAACCAGTCCCAGCTGAAATAGAGGCAGGTAGGTTATTGATGATATTCTGTGCTATCTGAAAATAAGGGTCACCACCATAAGACTCAAAAGTATCGTGATCATAACCGAGCATCATATAGGCATAGAAAGTACAAAGCGAAGACAGAGGATCGATATAACTACCTCTACTGTTTTGTATAGGCTGATTCTCTACATAGGAAATGGTAATACCTTTGTCTACGTAGTTGATTATTTGTGATTTGTAATTAGAATTGAAGACTGGACGTATCGCCTGTACAAAGAAGTCGGCTGTAAATGTCGTTGCGTTAAGCTCTTCTGTTATTGTGATATTGACATTGCCTTCTATCTTTTCGTGGTCCTCAAATTCGTTATCCGTCCACTTGGTGTTGTTGAAAAAATTAAAAGCCTCCTTTTCTAGTGTTTGAAACACCTTAGCATCTACCAACTGGAGTCGTGGGGCAGCAACGGTTACATTGAGTTTAAACTCCTGCGCCTTCACATTTAAGGTCAAGAAAATAAGAAGAAGTGCTATCAGCGCTGTTTGATTTGATTTCATATTCAGATTCTACGTAGACTTAACGTATTTATGGACAAAAGTATTGACTATATCTGTGGCAACTGCCGTTTTTGATTTCAATTCGTATGGAGTCCTGCCGCCCTCCTTGTCAAAAATCGTAATCTTATTGGTATCTCCTTTAAATCCTGCCCCTTTGTCCCGCAACGAGTTGAGCACAATTAGGTCAAAGTTCTTCTTATGGAGTTTCTCTACGGCATACTTTTCTGCATCCTTGGTCTCTAGAGCAAAGCCGATATGTACTTGCTTATCTGTCTTTTCTTTACCAAGAGTCGCAGCAATATCTCGCGTCTTGGTTAACTCTATAGTCAATGTATCGCCAGTCTTTTTAATCTTTTCTGTCGCCAACTGTGCGGGTCTGTAATCTGCCACAGCAGCTGCAAAGATGCTGATGTCAGACGTTGCGTGGACAGCCTTGCAAGCTGCATACATCGACTCCCCATCTGTTACTCTTGTAACGTTTATCTGCCCGTGGTCAACTTGCAGGCGACTAGGCCCGAGTACCAGCTCGACCTGTGCACCTCTGCGGGCACATTCTTCGGCTAGGGCGACACCCATCTTGCCAGAGCTGTGGTTGCCGATATATCTGACGGGGTCTATGGCCTCATAAGTGGGACCTGCAGTGATCAATACTTGTTGGCCTTGCAAGTCTTGTGGAGCAGCCAAGTCACTTTCTAATCTAGCGACTATAGTCTCAGGCTCAGCCATACGACCTTTGCCGATAAGTCCACTTGCCAGTTCTCCTGTCTCCGCATCTATAAGTGAGTTGCCATAAGAGACTAGTTTCTCGATGTTGTTGACTGTGGCTGGATGTAGCCACATATCTCTATCCATCGCTGGTGCAAAGTAGACAGGGCACTTGGCCGATAGGTAGACAGCGGTGAGTACAGTGTCGCAGAGTCCATTGGCCATTTTGGCTAGTGTGTTGGCTGTAGCGGGAGCTACTACCATCGCATCTGCCCAGAGACCTAGCTCTACGTGATTGTTCCACGCATCACCATCGATAATCTGTGTATGGACTGTATGCTTAGAGAGGGTAGAGAGGGTGAGTGGGGAGATAAAGGCTACAGCAGAAGGGGTCATAATGACCTTTACTTCTGCGCCTTTTTTGACAAGAAGCCTGACGAGTGTAGCCGCCTTGTAGGCCGCTATACTGCCACTTATTGCCAATATGATTTTTGTTCCTTTCAATCTGCTAGCTTTTCCTAGCAATTACTATGCAAAAAGCTTGCTTACTTTTCGCTTTCGTCTAGATCTCTATACTTCACCTCCAATTTGCCTTCTAGATACTCATTCATCGCTATCACAGAGGCATTAGGGAGCTTCTCATAGAACTTAGATATTTCTATTTGCTCCTTGTTTTCTTGGATCTCTTCTATTGTTTCAGAATTGACAGCAAACTCATCTAGCTTTCCGTGGAGTTCTTGCTTGATGTCTACAGATAATTGTCTAGCTCTAGAAGAGATGATAGACAAGGTCTCGTAGATGTTGTTTGTTTCTTTTATCAATGAATGAAGATCTCTTGCCTTAGCATTCGGATCAATATTCTGAACTTGATTTTTGATATCACTCATTAGCTAAATCTTTTTAATTCATTATTACAATAGTCGATGATCGACTTGACTTCTCTTCTTTTATTGGATCTACCGTGTTTCTTCAGAAACGTGTTGCAGAGCTCTATAGTTTTCTCTAACCTCAACTGCATTTTCTCATAGATACTGTTCTTGGACAACTCCTCACTAGACTTGACGATGAGGTAACGCAATTCCTCGGCTCTGGCCGTTTCTGGAAAGTCTTTTAAAGTATTCTCAAGGCTAGACATCGCCGATTGATAGTTCTTAAGGTCGTAGTAGAGCTTGCCCTGCTCATAGGATTTCCTTTCTAGCTTGGCTCTCAGCTCATCCATCAGCTCATTGCACTCATCGACACGTGGGCTGCCAGGGTAGGTGTTGATAAAGGTTTGTAGGCCTTCTATCGCTTCTACAGATGGCGTCTGGTCAAGCTGATAATTAGGCGACATTTTATAGTTAGAGTAAGCCGACATAAAAGCCATCTCCTCTTTCTTATCAGAGTTATAAAAGGTCTTGGTAAAGGTGTCAAAGTAATACGCAGCTAGTAGGTACTCTTTCTGATTGTAATACGTGTACGTATAGTTGTAGAACATTTGCTCTGCTTCCTCCTTGCCTCTGTAGTAAGGAACTATCTGCTCATATAAAGATTGTGCTTTGTAGTACTCCTCATCAGCAAAAAATTGATCTGCGGCTGCCAAGATCTTAACGGGATCATTGCTGGTTCTGACTTGTTCGTATACAGATTTGCACGAGGTCGTGCCCATTAGAAGAAGTGCAGTAAAATATACGAGAGACCTTATTTTCATAGAGCGTGCAAAGGTAAGTTATTTTGTTGCAATACACAACGTCATCAAATTAACGAACCCTCTGATTATCATGGCTTTATATGTGCAGGAATTAAGATTATTTTAATGGATAAGTGCGCTTCCTGACTCTTCCGAGGACATCTCCAAGTGCTGTGCAGTTGCTTGGGCTTCTCTGAGAGACTTATATATAGACGACAGTGGTCTGATGTTAAGTCTTTTTATTACTGATAGTCAGTAGGTTATCCGCAATTATCCTGTCGTTGGTCAAGCGGGGTACTTTATTTTGCCCTCCTAGCTTGCCGAGTGAGCGCATATGGTCCCTGAAACTGTCTTCTCGGAGTGTAGTTAGTATGAGAGGTTTGAGGATCTGGCCGTCGATGAGGTCTTTGTAGTAGATGTTCTGGGCACATATTTCTGCATCTAGGGCTCTAGCTACTTGGCCTATATCAGCAGGCGGAGATGTCCATTCTATCAACCACTCGTGGTGGGGTAGGCCGCCGTCACGCGGGGTAATCTGCGGCGCTACGGTAAATTCTCTGACGGCAAAGCCCATCTTTTTACTGACGTGACTCATCGCTTCCTCGACTTCCTTGGCGATGACATGCTCTCCAAAGGCAGAGATATAATGCTTGACCCGACCACTGACTTTGATCTTGTAGGGATCTAATGATACAAAGCGGATAGTGTCCCCGATGTCATAGGCCCACAATCCCGCATTGGAGGATATCAATAAAGCGTAGTCCTGATCTAATGCCACTTCAGCAAGAGATAGCCGTTGCGGTTCCGCTTGCCCTAACTCCTGCAGTGGCACAAATTCAAAATACATCCCTGCATTGGTATTGAGCAACAGGTTGTCTGCGCTATAGTCGTCTTGATAAGCGATAAAGCCTTCCGATGCAGGATAGGTTTCTAGAGTCGTCACATCCCCTCCGTGAAAGGCATCCATACTGGCCTTATAGGGAGCATAGTTGACACCACCGTGGATGAAGACGGCGAGATTGGGAAAGATTTCCTTGATGGTGGACTTGCCGGTCTTGGCCAGAAGTCGCTCGTAGTACATCTGCACCCAAGGCGGGATGCCGCTGATGAGGCGTAGATCTTGATTGTAGGTTTCCTCGACGATGCTGTCGAGTTTGTCTTCCCATTCTTCTATGCAGTTTGTGGCATATGAGGGCAGCTGATTGCCTTGTGCCCAAGAGGGTATTTCGTGGTTAACGATGCCGGATAGCCGACCCGTCTGTATGCCGCCTTTGGTCTCGAGGACGGGCGACCCACTGACAAAGATCATTTTCCCATCAAAAATCTTGGCCTTCCGCTGTGCTGTAAAGTTGAGAATTGTATTTCGTGCAGCCGCGATGTGGTAGCCGATAGAGTCTGAGGAGATGGGAATGTACTTGACACCACTAGTTGTCCCAGAGGTCTTGGCGAAGTACTTAGGGCGACCAGGCCAGAGTACATTAGAGGCACCTGCGATGATCTCATCGACATACGAGCGCAAGGCTTCGTAGTCTCTGATGGGTACAGATTTTTTATAATCGTCGGCTGTTTTTATTTGGGAGAAGTTGTGGTCTTTCCCGAAGCGGGTAGTGCTTGCAGAGGAGATGAGTTTCTGAAGCCATTTCTCCTGATCGCCGACGGCAGAGCGGGCTTGCTTGCGGGTCTGGCTTTTGATGCGCGGTGCGATGAGATTGATGAGCGTGGACTTGAGGGCCATAAAGGGACGGTTCGGTAATCAGAGGGTAAAGATAGTAAGGAATATTTGTACGTTTCAGTGGGGTGCGGGATGTGAGGGGTTTTGATCAGAATGGATGTTAAGGTTGTTTAAGTATTATGCAAAGTTCAATAAGAACAATGAGAGATATCAATTTTGGAAAAGAGATAACAGGCCAATAGAGTTGGTGTCATCTAAGTGGATTAATCAAAAATTGAGCTATATTCATAACAATCCCGTGAGATCTGGACTAGTCGAAGTTCCTGAAGATTATACATATAGTAGTGCAAAGTGGTATAGGGAAGAAATTGGTAAGGTGGAGATTAGTAAATTGAGATTTGATAATAATATTGGGTATGTTGATATGTAGGATTTGTGAGGCAAGCGTAGATTAATCGAGGTTGCAAACCTCGACTATCGGGGATAGTTTTAATGGTGGAAGGCATCATATTTCAGCTGTTGTGTCAGATCCAAATATTCAAATAACTAACATTGCGGATAAAGGGAATGGTTTTTATAAAGCGAGTTTGCGAAAAATCGACCCTACTCTCACTATGAATGATAAAGATTTCTTTCCAGATGATTGGGATGAGTTTAAAATTCTCGATTCTATAAAAGAGGCATTTGATAGTAAACCAAATCAAAACGGAATAATAAATGGTACTTTTGATGGAATTATTGATGTAAATGGACAAAGTATAACACTAAGAATAGTAATAAAGGATGGAGGAATACATACAGCGTTTCCCAAGTTATAATGTAGATTTTTATATACAGGTGTCAGAAAATGGTAGTCAAGTTCCGATCATTAAGATGCCAGAATTCAAGATACTGGAATATTGGATAAATAATAATGATAATCGGCTTGATAAGTCATGGTATGAAAGTATAAAGTCCAAAGTAGTTGATTCTGACCATAAAATTGAAGAGTTAGTTTTGAATGGTTCTGAATTGGAAATTTTGAATAATTACAAAGTTGAAAATCTTCTAACTGAAAAGTTGAGTCAACAATCATTTAAAGAAGGAACAAACAGGGTAAGTTGTGATAGTTTTTTACTGCGCTTGGCTATGTATTATAGTGAAGAATCTTTGTTTCCAATACTTCATAAGTTAAAATCTTTTTTTGATTATGAAGAAAGGGATGTTATTCAGGAAATTCAATCTGTGACAATAAGAAACGAAAAAACACTTATTGAGGGTTATGTGTTTTATGAATATCCAGAAATAATAAATACGAGTGATTTGTTTCTAGTTTTGGATAATTGGTTTGAGTTTATTGACAAGTGGAATAAAGGCCTAATTATATAAACTGAACACCAATTGTGATATTCGGCAGATTGGATATCGCACTTGATTGTAAAAGTGTTTCTTGGGTATGTTGATGTGTAGGCTTGAGCGACAAGCGGGTATTAATTTTTACCAAATTTTATTTTTATGATGGATGTGAGTTACTAAATATTACTGATGGTCGAGGTTTGTAACCTCGATCACCTATGCTTATTTTTGACAAATCACTTGTACTAGTTCTAATTATTTGCGAAATGAATGGGCATAAGATAATAAACCAAACTGGTCTGCATTTCTTGACTTTTACCGTCGTCGGTTGGGTGGATGTATTCACAAGAGAGATTTATAAGAAGGTGCTTGTCGATAGCTTAAAATACTGCATAGCTCATAAGGGTATAAAGTTGCATGCGTATGTTATAATGAGTAATCATGTGCATATAATTGTTTCATCTCAAGATGGATTTCGATTGTCAGACAGCATCAGAGACTTTAAGAAATTCACTTCTAAGACTATTATAAAATTGATTATGACAACGCCTGAGGAGAGTCGATCAGAATGGATGCTAAGGTTGTTTAAGTATTATGCAAAGTTCAATAAGAACAATGAGAGATATCAATTTTGGAAAAGAGACAACAGGCCAATTGAGTTGGTGTCACCTAAGTGGATTAATCAAAAATTGAGCTATATTCATAACAATCCCGTGAGATCTGGAATAGTCGAAGTTCCTGAAGATTATACATATAGTAGTGCAAGGTGGTATAGGGAAGAAATTGGTAAAGTGGAGATTAGTAAATTGAGATTTGATAATAATATTGGGTATGTTGATATGTAGGATTTGTGAGGCAAGCGTAGATTAATCGAGGTTGCAAAC
>CALFUU010000006.1 GCA_937929835.1 uncultured Saprospiraceae bacterium
ATAGTCCTTGAGCTTCTTTGAGCCACTGTCTTTACTTTCCACGACGACGACACTTTTCTTATTAAATTTTGAAAACTTGTATATCCATCTGTAGATCACAGGTTCCAATATTGAGTACAATTTACTCAACTCCAAAACTGTAAATTCCCCAGACTCGTATTCAGCTACTCTTGCCTTCTTGAATTCCTCTGAAAAATATCGTTTTATCCTTAGTCGTTTTACCTTTTTCATCTGTTAATTGTTAGGTAAAACGGTCAACCTATATCAGGGACGGACACTAGCCCAACTATGCACTAAGAACATCTATTATCTAATCAATTCTTATCTAAAAAAGCGTTAGCTATGAGCCTAGCCCAACTATGCACTCTGCACTATTAACTCTGCACTAAAAAAATCTATTATCTCTTATCTAATCATCTCTTATCTAAAAAAGCCTTAGCTATGAGCCTAGCCCAACTATGCACTCTGCACTAATCAACTATGCACTAAGAAAAGTAAGAATCCCACCCTCCCGATTCTGATGAATCGGTTCCTTCCTTTTAAAGGTCCATTTAGGACCTTTAATCCTCCTCCGTCGGACCAGTCAGTTATCCTGCACCAATTCCACCAGCACCCCCGCAGTGCCCTTGGGATGTAGAAAGCAGACCAACTTATTATCCGCTCCCGCACTCGGTTCTTCTTGGAGCAAACGAAATCCTTCCGCTTGGAGGCGGGCCATCTCAGCGCGGATGTCGGTGACGGCAAAGGCGATATGATGCATCCCCTCGCCTTTTTTCTCGAGGTACTTGTGGATGACGCTGTCCTCGGAGGTAGCAGCGAGGAGTTCTATCTTATTGGGACCGAGACGGAGAAAGGAAGTCATCACCTTTTGCGCTTCCACTTCTTCTCGCTTATAGGGCTCGACACCTAAGAGCTTGGTATAGAGCTTTTCGCTGGCATCTAGGTCTTTGACGGCGATGCCGATATGTTCTATTTTCTTCATCCTTCCTGATTTTTAGTAAACTTTAGCTAAAGCAGCTAGAGATTAAAGGTTCGTTAAAGGTACTTAAAGCCCTTATTTGTTAATTTACTTTTCTTTCTAATCTACGCATTAAGGCAACAATTACCTATGAATAAAAAAGTCATCTGGGGCATCGTAATTATCATGACATTGGCACTTATCGGTGTAGCCGTGACACAGTTTATATGGATAAAGGCGCAGGTCGATCTCGAAGAGCAGAGCTTTGACGATAAGGTCATTATGGCGATGAACAGTGTCAAGATACTTCTGCAGGAAGACACCGAGACACCAGAGTTTGTCAAGGGCTTCTACACAGAAAAGCGGAAGTCTCTCTTCGGACTAGAGAATGATAAACTGTCGACCCTGCTGTCGCCCAAGAGTAATAAGTTCAATACCCACTCCGTAGAGTTGGCCTCGTTGATGCGAGATCTCTACCCCAATGATCTATTGGAATCTATCAATAAGGTCAATCTAGATAGATACATCAAAGAAGAACTGGTGGATCAGGGTATCGATTTGAAGTTTGATTACGGGGTATATTCTAAGAAAATAGACGGTTTTGTGATTCGCAATGGTCGATTTGCTGTGGAGGTGGCGACGGATGCTTCCTCTGAGATCAGTGAGGATAGAGGGCTGATAGATACGCCTTATAAGGTGCAGTTGTTTAATGATGAGGAGGGCTCGCCGGGGTCTCTTAAGATCTACTTTCCGAGTAAGCGGAGCTGGCTATGGGCCAAGGTGGTGCCTTCGTTATTGAGTTCTCTGTTATTTACGGGATTGATCCTGCTCTGTTTTTCATATACCATCTTCGTCATATTTAGGCAAAAGAAGGTCTCAGAGATGAAAACAGATTTCATCAATAATATGACGCATGAGTTCAAGACGCCTATCGCCACGATTTCCTTGGCAACAGACTCTATAACCAACAATAGTGTCATATCTAGTGAGGACAAGATTCGCCGTTTTGCTAAGATCATCAAGCAAGAGAATAAGCGTATGCTCAATCAGGTAGAAAAGGTATTGCAGATGGCGAGGATCGATAAAGAGAATTTTAACTTGAAGTTAACTTCGGTCAATATCAACGATGTCGTGACCCAAGCTGCAGAGAATAGCCGCCTCAAAGTTGTCAAAAGAAATGGTGTTTTGACGGCTGATTTGAATGCTCAAAACCCACTAATTGAGGCTGATCTCACCCACATTTCTAACATAATCAACAACCTCTTAGACAATGCTGAGAAGTATTCTAGCGAGGAGCCAGAGATACATATATCAACTAAAAATCTATCTAAAGGTGTGGAAATCAAGGTAAAAGACAATGGGATAGGGATGCCCAAGGACTCACTTAAGCACATCTTTGATAAGTTCTATAGAGTACACACGGGCAACAGACACGATGTCAAGGGGTTTGGTCTAGGGCTGAGCTATGTCAAGGCACTGGTAAATGCACATAAGGGATCGATTAGTGTGGCTTCAGAGCTAGGAAAGGGGAGCACTTTTACGCTAATTCTACCATATCAACAGTAGCATTAGCGTTAAAAAAGTGACTAGAGGGAAAATTTAACATCTAAATGTAAGATTGACTAACTTTAACTCATAACACCTACACCTAACGATTACTCATTATGACAGAAACAGCGAAGACTATACTCCTCGTAGAAGACGATCAGAACTTTGGAGATGTGCTCAGGTCCTACTTAGAGATGCACGACTACAATGTGGAACTGGCCACTGATGGTGAACAAGGATTTAAAAAGTATAATACGGGAGATTATGCTTTATGTATTCTTGACGTGATGATGCCTATCAAAGATGGCTTCACCTTAGCTAAAGAAATACGAGAAAAAGACAAGGACATTCCGATCATCTTCCTTACGGCCAAGTCACTCAAAGAGGATGTATTAGAAGGCTTCAAGATAGGGGCTGACGATTATATCACTAAGCCATTTAACTCAGAGGAGCTGTTGCTGAGAGTCCAAGCCATCTTGAGACGATCAGGCGCTAAGCAGGAGGTCGAGGAAGACGTTAAGGAGTTTAATCTTGGCGATTACCACTTTAATTATCCACTGCGTATCTTGACACATACAGGTGCTGATGGTGAGATACATAAGGACAATCTCTCACCTAAGGAAGCACACCTCTTAAGAATGTTCTGCATGCATAAGAATGATGTCTTGGCTAGGTCTAAGGCACTGACAAAAATCTGGGGCGAAGACAATTACTTTACAGCAAGGAGTATGGATGTCTTTGTGACTAAGCTTAGAAAATATCTCAAGAGAGACGAAAAACTAGAAATCGTTAACATCCATGGAAACGGATTTAGACTGATAGACAGATCAGAAGCTGTCGTCGAGTAATCTCGAGATAGAGAATGAAAAAATATTCAAGAGGCTGTCGATAACGACGGCCTTTTTTTATGCCTGTAAGTAGAGGGGCAAAATAAAAAAGGACGACTGCTACTAACAGTCGTCCTTTTTCGTCATTAGGAGTTTTCGAAATTTACTTCGTCAACTTTTGTACTTTTTGTACTGCAGTCTTTTCTCCTATTCTTACTCTAGCCGTGTACATTCCGTTTTGTAGATCCGCTACATTGATGATCCAATTCTGCGTCCCTACATACGATTGTAGTTTTTCTGTCTGTACCAACTGGCCATAGATATTGAATAACTCAAGTGTAACATCTCCTGTTTCTAGCACATCTAATTTTACACTCATCAGGTCAGCTACTGGATTAGGGAATATCTCAAATGAAGATTGTAGTGCTTCATCATTGACACTTACGGTGCTGAATCCTCTATCAATAGCGTCTGCAAGTGGAGATTCCATAGCATTATCGACAGCATTAGAACTATCTAGTAAGAAGGTTGTAATCAAGAGATTTTCTTGGTCCCAGCTACTATCTAGAGTTACTCTAAAATTGTAAATCTTAGAAGAGCCTGCGCTGATATCTGCATCTAGACCCATACCTGTAAATGGTGTTAACAAAGCTCTAGCCACATCATCATACACCATATCAGAAGCTGGTATTGGGCTTGGCAATAAATTAAGACCACCATACGGGATGTCGGTGCCAGAGTTAGCGTTAGCTTGGGCATATCCAGAAGCTGTACCCGTCACATGATCTTCTACGATAGCTACGACCAACTTGTCAAATACATCTAAGCTGCTTATGCCTTCTACCTCAATAGAAATGTCCAACTCATTGGTTGCATCATTCAACTGTGCTCCGATATTAAAAGCAGATCTTATAGGTTCATCTATGATATCTATAAACGGTGTCTCTACTCCTATTATAGAGTTGCCTGGTACAAAAGCGGTCCCTCTATTGATAGAAATATTAGGATATCCAGTAAACCCAGGGATAGTAGGCATCCCACTGTCATAATCAGAAACCACCATAGGGTCACCATTATGTACGGCTATTCCGACAAAAAATTGACCATATCTTTCTTCCATCATTTCCATAGTCACTGCCCCACGAGGACATTGTGGGCACCAAGTACCTGTCGCTTCTTCTGCGAGTACCCCTTTTCTAGGTGTCGGTGTGACTGCTGTCACTGCTCTAAACAGAGAGTTATTGCATCGCACATCATCACCTTCTTCTCCATTGATAGACACGATGCTGACCTGCATTTCTGTCACACCCGCTTCTATGATAATAGGATCGTTGACGACTATCTGTAAAGAATCTCCTTCAGCCACATTGATGTTGTCATAGGTCAATGTCTGATCAGATCCAGGATAGTTGACTTGTATAACTGCAGAGGTAACGGGCTCTCCTAGGTTATTGATCATAACCGCAACATTAGAGAACTGATTGCCTTCTAGGCCTACTACATTCTCATCGCCATTGGCTAGAGAGACATCTCTTGCAACACCTTGAGCAGTTGGTGTATGCTCAAATCTCATATCATCAAACCAAAATTCTGCATTGCTACCATTGGCTACAGGATATAGATTAAATGAGGCAAAAGAGTTGGCAGGATTGGCATAAGATGCTAAGCATCTCCCTCCTAGCGAAAGCTCCCAGATGTTTTCTGTAAGATTAACATCATATCGTACCTCAAACCACTCCCCTTGAGGATAAGTTGCTGAAGCCGCTACAGTGTTGTTAGAGTTTTGGAATTCTACGGTACCATTGGCATTAAAGAATACTTGAGAGGCCCAAGTGATCCCTGCTGTTCTCTCCGCTTGTATGTTGTAGTAACCACCAAATCCTGGCGATACATACATATTAAACGAAAGGCTGGCAGTCCCAGAATCATATCTATCTCCAAAGTTCATGATCAAGTCACCTGGTCCTCCTCCCGTATTAGAGAATAGGTACACACTATTATTGGGACTTGCAGACTGCACATCTGAAATCGTATGTCCGACGGTAGTACCTGGCCATAATTCAAAATTTTGGGATACGGTGTGTAATTGGTCACCCGGTGTATAGGAATCAAAATCTTCAAAAATGGTTGTTTGAGCTGTAGTTAAGCTGGCTACAAACGCTACCATTATGAATGAGAGTAAAAGTTTTTTCATCGTAAATTGGATTTGTGTATTAATTAGTAATACTTAAAAATATCCAAATTATTAGATTTTATAGCACAGAAAGGGTCTTTATGTGGATCTAGCAGAACATATGAGGGCGGCTGCTGAGTCTGGGCAACTTTATATACAAGGCTATCGCCTGACTTAGATCGGGCTATATCAAGACACAAGGCAGACCATACTTAGCGGATTTTCTACCTGAATAGGTTGTTCTATGCGGCGTCTTAGCGGTCTATTCGTACTCCGCGATGAGGCGGTCTATATCCTTTAGTAGCTGTGTGATGTCATCAGGCTCCGTACCTTCACCAAAGGAGCGGATATGTCGGTTCTTATCGACTAGCATAATCTTGCCAGAATGGTCAAAGCCTCCAGGCGCTTCTGGGTCCTCCATCGCAGGGACAAAGTACTGGTCTGCAATATCGTAGAGAGCTTCTTTGTCTCCAGTAAGAAACAGCCATTTGTCAGAATCTACGCCTAGTGCATCAGCATATTTTTTGAGTTTTTCTTGTGTGTCTCGAACGGGGTCTATAGTGTGGCTGACAAGCTTAACCAGCGGTTGATTCTCGTATTTATCATAGATTCTGAGCATTTGTTTTTTGACTAAGGGGCAGATAGAGGGGCAGTTGGTAAAAAAGAAATCAGAGACATAGATATGACTAGCGAGTTCCTTTTGCGTGATGGTAGTACCCTCTTGACTGATAAATGAAAAGTCTGGAATCGTATGGTATACCGTGTCTGTGCCGACCAGTTCTTTGTGGCCAATTTTGGGCAGGGGTCCTTTTGGAGCCTGCTCACAAGCGCTTAGCGCAAGGAAAATGAGAAGGGTCCAAGTAAATGTCTTATTCATTGAGATAGTTTTGGGCAGCAGAGATAGATTGTTTCATCTTATCGCTGACATTTTGGATTCTCACTTTTTCGGAGTTGAGATAGGCCAACTTGGCTGTTTTGCTGGAGTCTTTGAGTGTCTTGTACTTCTGAAAATCAGCCATCCACGACATCATTCCCTCATCTGCATCATCTAGATCTTTGAGGAGTGCCAGAGCAGCGGGGTCATCTGTTTCCAACTTTCGGATACGTTTCTTGAGTTTGTTGATATCGGACATCTTGGGCATCACCTCATCGTGGACTTCCATAACCTTGTCATATAGTTGCTGGACCTCTACATCCTTATGAGAAGGGGCGCAGGATATGAGAAAAAGCAAGGAGGATAGGAGGCCGAGATATTTCATATTTCACAAGGTTAGACTAGTCAGATAATCGAGGTATAAAGGTATTTATAATAGGGCACTTCATTAGTCCATATAATCCTATTAATCCCGTAATCCTATTAATCTTAATTAAGACTATAGGGATAAGGCAACGAAAGTTTTCTGTTCTACCCACCCTCTATTGATGTAGAAGTCCTAGTGTCAAGAACAGTACCTATCTCTTTTATGTGTCGCTGGGCAATACCCAAGTGCAAGAGTACAAGTATCTCCTGTAAGTGAGACGATCAAGAGCATGAGGAGAAGGATTGAGGATGGATTGAGACTGTAAGAGTATTTGAATTGTGTTAACTTAGGTCTTTAGGACTGCTTTGATATATAAGTGATATAACTGGAATTGGGGGGAGTGGAGGTGTAGGTATGAGGTAGTTATCGACAATTTGAAAGATGAAAATTGAACTTACTGACCAAAGAAATATGATTCAACTCACTCAGACTTATTTTGAAAAGATAAGACTGAAAAACATTATGGGTCTTTTTGCACATTATGATTTAACAATTAAACCGAACGAATCTAATATATTATCAATTTCATCTACTGATAAAACGGTCCAGGAATGGCTTCAACACATAAAGGGTAAAATTATTGACTACTTCGAGGACCTTAACTCTCATGAAATAGGTGTGGGAGGTATGGAATTAGAAATCAAAAATAATAAATTTCATGCTGTGGATTCCAAACCCGTTGCATTTCAAATTACAATTATTCAGTCTTTAGCCAAAGTTCTGAATTCAGTTAATTCAAGAAAAGTAGTAAACAAACCAATTTTACAAACATCCTTGTATTCTATAAGAGAACTAACTGAATATCAAAGACGAGAACCTGCAGATTATGAATTAATGACCATTCAATTACAAGGATTACGCTTTGACGATTATGTCTTATTAAATCATTCACATCGTCTAAACCTGTTAGAATCCTCTGTTTCTACTTTAGTCAGGCCAAAATATGATATATCCTACTCAACAACCAGACGTATGCATTTCAATTTTAGGAATGATTTATTTCCCTTGTCATATAAAATCAAATTTTATGAGATAATCAAAAATATAGAAAATGACTTTACAAAAAATCAAAAAGACTTAGGGGAATTTGAAGTTTTTGTAGACTACTCAAACCACGATAAATTTAAAGAAAACGCAAATTTTTTGTTAGATTGGGAATGGAGTCTTAGAAATCTACTCAACAATGAAGATTCAATCAAGAAAATAGAAAAAGTCGATAACAAGTGATAATGAGATCAGACTTCCTTCGGTCGTCCGCTCCATATCACCGATACGTTAGAGGCAATCAAGAAATAAAAACAAATGAATACAAGAATTAGCAACATTAAGGCTGAGAACTTTAGAAGCTACAGGAAGATAGACATAAATCTTGAAGACCTAAATTTACTAATTGGTGTAAATGCTTCAGGTAAATCCAATTTTATACAAATCCTTAGGTTCGTTCACGATATTTACAACCATGGTTTAGAACAAGCCATAGGCTTTCAAGGCGGATTGGAATTTGTCAAATACTTAAACGCAAATAGGGATGATTTAGTGAAAATATCATTTGATGTATCTCAAGACAAAAAAGGAGTATTTCATAATGAAAGATTTCCAGATACATTCATTTATACAAAATCATTGCGATATAGATTTGCACTAAAAATAATATCAAAATTTAAATATTCGATAATTGAGGACGTGCTAGAATTAAACACTGTAGTTGAAAAGCGTGGAGAAAGGAAAAACAAAAAAACAAAATCTAAAAAGACAGAAACAAACCTAAAAATAATTTTAGATAAAAAGAAAGCTGATGTTGTTGTAAAAATGGAAAAGGAGAAGGAAGACGTTGAAATAGGAATCGACCCTAATGAGCTTTTTCCATTTCAATTAAGAAACTTAAAGAGTAAAAAGATATTTGAAAATAGTCTTCTAATTGAAGAACCATTTGGATTGTTCCCATTTAGATGGGGAGAATTTGCGGAACTAATATCGATATATGATTTTGACCCAAAACTCCCAAAAAAATCTATACCAATAACAAGTGGTTTTACACTTAAAGAAGATGGCGAAAATATGGCAAACGCATTGAAAAAAGTGTTGTCAACAAAAGAGAGCAAGAGGAAATTCTTTAATCTTCTATCTGAACTTATACCAAGTATTAATGACATTAAGGTTTCCTCACTGTCTGACAAGTCAGTATATTTTACTATCAAAGAAGGTTTCTTTAACAACCAACAAATTCCTGCATCTATGATTTCGGATGGTACAATCCATTCCATAGGATTAATTCTAGCACTATACTTTGAGCAAAATGAAATCATCGTTATAGAAGAACCTGAAAGAAACATTCACCCAAAACTTATTGGAAAGATAGCAGCACTTTTAAAAGAAGCTTCTCAGCAAAAACAAATATTCATAACTACACATAATCCAATATTTCTAAAAAATTATTCACTTGAGAACGTTATCATTTGCAAAAGAAATAAAATGGGTAACTCCGATGTAAATAGCGCTAAATCGGATGATAGCTTAAGAGTATTTCTTGAAAATGAACTAGGACTAGATGATTTACTAATACAAAACTTGTTCTAATGCCATACTCAAGACTGTATATATTTCTCGAAGGAGGAGATGATGAACGCATCTTCGAAACAGCATTCAAAGAAGAATTTAAAGAATATGACCACGTTCAATTTGTAAAGCATTGTCAAATGAAAGATGAAAAAGTGGATTCATTTATAAAGTCCATAAATGGAATGGGAGCAGACTACATATTTGTTTGCGACAAAGATAAAGACTGTATAAGTTTATCAAAGCAGAAATATCTTGATAGGTATTCTGAGTTAGAAGAAGAAAAAATGATTATTGTGGAAAAGGAAATCGAATCTTGGTACTTAGCGATTATAAATAGCGGATTTAAAACAAAGTATAAAATTTCAGAATTTACAAACACCAATTCACTAACTAAGGAAGAGTATATTTCAATCATGCCAAAGGCATTTTCATCAAAAATTGATTTTATGATAGAATCCCTAAAACATATTGACATCTGCTTGGGAATAACAAAAAATAGGTCTTTAAATTACTTTGTACTCAAATATCAAATAACAGACTGCCTCTAACTATGACCAGAGAATGACTCCTTCGTCAACACTCTTTGTATACTAAATCCGTTAGCGATAAGCAACAAAAAATATCAATCAAATAAATGAATCAGAATATATACATAATAGTCTTGATGCTTTGTACAATATATTGGGGTTGTAGCGAATGTAGTAATGATGAAAAAATTGGAGAATTTACATTGAGTCAGCAATCTCTAAATTATT
>CALFUU010000007.1 GCA_937929835.1 uncultured Saprospiraceae bacterium
TATGACAAATCTTTTTTAAGGCGCAAGTCTTATGATTCTCCAGTTCGAATCATCTTTACGGGTAAATCTATAACGATCGTGGTATCTGCTTTTTTTGCCTTGCCAAAATTCGAAAACTGAAGGCTCAATGAGATAGCCGCCCCAGTGTGGTGGGAGAGGGATAGTATCTGTGTCTTTAAATTTTTCTTCAATTTCTTGGCGCTTGGACTCTAGATAATGCTCACGGATCTCTTGACTCTGCGGAGAGGCCCAAGCACTTAATTGACTCCCTCTAGGGCGAGAATTAAAGTAGCTAGCTGAGCGGTCCTCTGAGATTCTGACGACAGTACCTTCTATTCTGACTTGACGTTCTAGTTCTTTCCACCAGAAGTTAACGGCTGCAAAAGGATTTTGAATAAGCTCCTGCGCTTTTCTACTGGTATAGTTAGAATAGAAGACCAAGCCTTCTGGACCAAAGCCCTTGAGCAGTACCATTCTAGAGGAAGGCATTCCCTGTGGAGAGGCAGTAGAAAGTGTCATAGCATTGGGCTCTACGATGCCTTCTCTTTCAGCATCATGATACCAGTTTTCAAATTGTATCATCGGGTCAGAAGCCAGAGTATCTAGCGTTAGCGTATCTCTCTCGTAGCTCTGTCTCTTATCTGCTAGGTTAGCCATTGTCAGTTGTATTTGAAATTGGCTGCAATGATAGGCTATTTGGCTGCTTCTTGGTCATAATTTTGCGCTTAATCCTATAGGCCAGCCAGTACATTACAGGAACTACAATAAGTGTCAAGAAAGTGGCAAAAATGATCCCATAAATAATAGTCCACGCCATAGGCCCCCACATAGCTGTATTATCCCCACCCAAGAAGAATTTTGGATCCAGTTCCTTCACAAAGGAGAAGAAATTGATGTTAAATCCTACAGCCAGAGGTATTAGTCCTAGAACAGTCGTTATGGCTGTCAACAACACAGGTCTCAGTCTAGTGGCACCTCCTTCTATGATGCTAGACTTGACATCATCTAAAGACATATCATTCATATCATCTATATCCAAAGCCAATCTTTTTCTTTCTATGGTTAGGTTGATATAATCTATTAATACAATGGCATTGTTTACAACTATGCCGGCAAGCGATATGATACCAACACCAGTAAAGATGATGTTGATGGTCTTCCCTGTAATAAAGTAACCTAAGAATACACCGATGGTACTAAAGAAGACGGATAGGATGATGATGAAAGGAGATATGAATGAATTGAATTGCGTCACTATAATAATGAAAATGATAAATAGGGCCACTAAGAATGCTGAAGCCAAAAATGCAGAATCTTCTGCTTGTTGCTGTTGCTCCCCAGTAAAGGCATAACTGTATCCATCTGGTAGATCATACAAAGACATATAGGATTCAAGTTCTGCATTGATATCGTTTGCATTATAACCATCTAGAATATTTGATGCAATGGTAATTACCCTTTGGCCATCTTTACGCTTGATAGCATTGTAAGTTGCTGAATATCTAAATGAGGCTACAGAAGAGATCGGCACTTGCTTTACTTGGCCATCGGACTGGTCTCTAAAAGTAATTCTCTGATTGATCAGTTCTGTTATGTTGTTTCTGGATTTGTCTTTAAGTCTCAGTACAATAGGGTACTCATCCTCTCCGACTTTAAACTTTGAAACTTCTTTTCCAAAAATGGAGGTTCTTAACGTGCTGGCTATCTGTCCTGTACTGACACCATATCTTCTAGAAGCCTCTCTGTCCACATCGACGAGTAGTTCTGGTTTTTCTAATTGAACATCATCCCGCAGTTCTTCTATCCCTGCAATATTTTGTCCATTGATGTCATTGATGAGTCTAGAAGAAATGTTAATAAGAGAGTCTATGTCGTCACCTCTTATTTCTAGGTTGACTGGTTGGCCTGTAGGCGGTCCATTGGCATTCTGACCGATAACAATTTCTACTCCTGGATAGCCTTGTATTTCTTCTCGTATTTTATTGAGTACATCTTTTGTAGAGACGCCATTTCTGTATTTGTATTCGACAAAAGTGATGGTGATTCTAGATCTGTACGGAGTTACTCCAGCTACTGGTGGTTGGTTAGGGTCCGTCGTGTTTTCTCCTATTTGTGTGAGTACAGACTCTACTATCTGACTATAGGGTTTGATGACTTCATTTATTTTTCGTTCGAGCTCCAAAGTGACGGCATTGGTTTTTTCGATATCCGAACCAAAAGGCAGTTCTACAAAAGCATTGATATATAATGGATCAGAAGAAGGAAAGAATTCTACTTTAGGCTTGGAGGCTACCAGTAAACCAATAGCAACAATCATCAAAAGAAATGTACCCAGTAGTGTCAATCCCGGTGTCCATCCCTTTAGTACAAAGTTTATAAAAGTATTGTAGCCGCGTTCTAGTTTAGGTAACACACGTCCTTGGAAGCCCAGAGAAGCAGGTCGTAGTATAAAGTGATTTAGAAGTGAGAAAATCGTCACTATACCTAGGATATTTCTTAAGGGCTCTATGCTTGCAAAGTGTGCGATGATGGCAACAATTACCATCAGCAAGGCAGCAAGCAAAATGTTTTTTGTTTTTCTTCGCCTGAGTGCTTTTGTTTCTGCCTTCTCATCGACCTTCATAAATCTACTAGTAAGGACGGGATTGATGACTAGCGCAACAAAGAGTGAAGAGCTCAGTACAATGATGAGTGTGATTGGCAGATATTGCATGAAGATACCCATAATGCCTGGCCACATAATAAGTGGGAGGAAGGCTGCGAGGGTAGTGGCAGTGGAAGCGATTATGGGCCAAGCGACTTCTCCTGCGCCATACTTGGCAGAGTCCTTACCGTTATATCCATTTTGTTGGTACCGATAGATGTTCTCTACGACAACGATACCGTTATCGACGAGCAGACCGAGGGCTAGGATAAGACCAAAGAGGACGACAATATTTATAGTCACACCTGAGATGTAGAGTATCATTATACCCATCAACATCGATATAGGTATGGCGAGACCTACAAAAAGTGCATTTCGGAATCCAAGGAAAAATAGTAAAATAAGTATGACGAGTATGACGCCAGAGATGATGCTGTTTTCTAGATTGCTTACTTCATTTCTAGTACTTAAAGACTGGTCGTTAAAAAGTGTAAGACTCAGCTCATCGGGTAGTTGGACGTTGAGGTCATCGATAACCACTTTTATTTTGTCAGCAGTAGAAAGTAGATTCTCGCCAGAACGCTTAATAATTTCAAGGCTTATAACCGGTGCTCCATCAGATCGCGAATAAGAGGTTCTTTCTTCAAAACTATATTCTACATCACCGATGTCTCTGAGGTAGATAGGTTTTTGGCGCTCGGCCGTGATGATGAGATCTTGTATTTCTTTTATAGACGCAAATTCGCCGATAACTCTAATGGCTCTTCTGTTGCCATTGTTGACCAGCTCTCCACCTGACATAGTGATATTTTCCCTTGCGATTGCCCCTTCTATATCTCCAAAGCTAATTTGAGAAGCTTGCATTTTCAGGAGATCCATATTTATCTTGACTTCTCTTTCGAGGTCTCCGCTCATACGAGCTTCTGATATTTCTGGTATTTCTTCAATTTTATCTTGTACAAACTCTGCATAATTTCTTAGATCATCCATATTGTACTCGCCAGAGATATTGACAACCATAATCGGTATCTCACCGAAATCTAGTTCATTGATCGCTGGTTCAGTTTCTAGGTCAGAGGGTAGGTCCGCTTTATCGACTGCATCCTTTACTTTGAGGAGTGCTTCACTAGTAACGACATCACTTTCGAATTCTGCAACCATAGTAGAGTAGTCCTGCATAGAGGTTGAGATTAAAGACTTCAGTCCGACGATGGACTTGATTTCTTTTTCCATAGGTCGCGTTACCAGATTCTCTATGTCTTCCGCAGAGTTGCCAAAGTGGGGTGTGTTGATAAATATAGTCGGCATCGATGCATCAGGGTACTGCTCCTTGGGCATCTGCTGATAACTTCTAATGCCAAAAAATAGAATCATAAACGTCAAAAGAAAGATACTTGTGGCATTGTCAACTGCAACAGTACTTAGTTTGAATTCCCTTATTTTAGATAGAACTGACTGGCTCATATTGTTGATCTATTCTGCTACGATTGTTATCTTTTTTCCATCTGCAAGCTTCTTGGCACCTTCTACTACGAGTTCGTCTCCTGCCTTAAGACCAATAAGTACAGTCACACCTTCTTCGTTGCTTTCACCTAATTCTAAGAGCACTTTTTCGGCAATCTTTTTTCCATCTTTGGTGATGGCCCTGTAGGCAAATTTGTTTCCGGCAACATCCTCTTGCAAAACATCTAGTGGAATAATCACAGCATTTGATTTCGTTAAGTCATTAAACTTGACTTGTGCTAACAAATTGGGCTTGAGTAGGCCACCCATATTGCTAGCCGATAATTCTACTTTGAATGTTCTGTTGGCAGGATCTATTGTCCTTCCTATCATCGTTACTCTGCTGTCTACCGTTTTATCTAGAGCGGGATAATAGATGGAGACTCTATCTCCTTTTTTTATCGAGCTCAGAAGTGATTCTTGTAGGTCGGCAATGACTTTGGTTTTGCCTGTATTAAGTATCTGCACTATAGGCATACCTGGACCCGCAGTTTCTCCTTGACTTAGATATTTCTTTTCTACAGTACCGGATATGGGGGCATAGATGTTTTTCTTAGAAGTCTGGGACTTGATTGTTTGGAGTGAATTTTCTAGTCTTTCCTTATTGGACTTGGCTTCTAGATATTGTATTTCTGAGCCGATATCCTTTTTCCATAGCCGTTCTTGTCTTTCGAATACGGTTGTTGCTAGATCCAAGGAAGTCTGTAGCTCCGCTATTTGTTTTTCTGTGGTTTCCATATCCGTAGTCGCTATAAGTTGGCCACGCTTGACATACTCACCCTCTGATACCAATACCTGAGTTAGTCTTCCACCTACAGCTGAGCTCGCATTGACCATATCATCTGCGACAACTCTTCCTTGTACTTCTATGTATCTTTTAAATTCTTTGGAGGCTAGAATCTTTGTCCGTACTTTTTCTGCAGCTTTCTCTTTAAGAGGATCTAAGCGATTGAGTTCTCGTGTCAATACATCTATTTCTCCTCTAAGCGCTTTGTAAGCTTTTTTCTTTTCTGCCAATAAGGTTCTTTTGCCTTCTATATCATTAGGGTCTACAGGTTGATCTCTAGATTGGCAGCTGAGGAATACAGTTATCGACAACAAGTAAGCGAGTCTTTTCATGATTATAATTTTCCTAAGGCGATGTCTAGGTCAGTTTTGGTTGTTATTAATTCATAGAGAGCTGACACATGTTTGGATTGTGCATCAAATAATTGAGTCTCTGCTTGCGTCACTT
>CALFUU010000008.1 GCA_937929835.1 uncultured Saprospiraceae bacterium
TTTGCTGTTGTCTTCTGCACCTTCTAACTCAAGGGATCGAATCCGCCAAGGATCTTCTAAGCCTAATCCAAGCGCAAATAGTTCTTTGTTTTTCATACATCAAATATAAGAGACCCACTAGATTCGGCCTAGAGCCAAAAAACATCAATACACATAGTATAATTGTAGGTGTACAAATTGAAGTTGTTTGCATAATTGAGGTTAGATTTTATTGAAATTGTTTTTCTTCAACTACTCTACAACTAGTCTCAAACTAACTTCTCCGTTGGCATTGAGACATCTAAGGAAGTATACCCCTGCTTGAGCAGCTGATAAGTCCACTGTAGATGATTTTGTTTGTAGGTGCTTGTTTTGAAATATGACTCGGCCCATTACATCTGTGATTCTTATCTCTTCTATGAGGTCTTCAGCCTCTATCGTCACTTGTCTACTAGTGGGATTAGGAAATATATGGATTTCGCTTACATTGAGTACTTCCTCCACAGAAGTCGGTAGGCACTCTAGAGGATAAGGATTAGTCGCTGAGTCGTTTTGTTCTGCATCAATGGATGCAACACCTCCGTAGTTCCAATTGTCTAGATCAAAAGTAGTGCTGTTGCCAGCTTGAATTTTTTTTGCCCAACCATCTGTGTACTCCCATACCGTCCCTTCACCATCTTCATTCTGAAAACCGAAGACATCAATCAGCTGATTTTTTTCAAATAACTCTATGGCATCATTACCATTAAAATTGAAGTTGTCTACCTCAAGTAAACTGACCTCTCCATCCTCAAAGCCCATAAACTTTTTTAGTCGTATAGTATCATTGGCTATAAAAAAGCACTCACCTGCTGGAATAAAATCGAAATTTAGGTGGTGCTCAGTGCCATCACTTCCATTTCCATTGTTGGCAGCACCTAGAGAAAAATTACTTAATTCCCCTATCTCGAGATCAGACTTCACAATAAGCTCTAGTGCTTTGACTTCAGAGTTTTCTAGTACGCCACGTAGTTCCAGTTTATTGGTCGGCGGTCCATCGTTATCGATGACCACAATTGTCGTAACTGCAAACAAATTAAGTAAAGTACCATCTGTAGAATATATATCAAGAAATTCTACCTCAAAACCTTCTGACGCCATATCATCTAATAGACGTATAACAAAGAATTCTGGACTGCTCTGTCCTGGTGCAAAGGTCAACGTATCTGATAACACTTCGTAATCTAGTCCTTCAGAGAGCAAGACACTTGTAAGTCTCGCGATCACTGTATCTGTTTGCATACTTAGAGATTGCCTGTAGATAGGAATTTCTATAGTATCACTGCTCTCGAAGTAGTGGTTGATATTATTGTTGGACAACCAGAAGTCTGTTGTTTCTGTACAATCTACATTGCCGACAACATTCGGGTCTGCAAATATTCTTGCGCCTTCTGACAGAATTTCGTTAGGCAGAAAGGTATTTGTCCCCCAGTTCTCAGGCTGAGTCATATCAGAAAATGGATCACACAAGATGAGCGAGGGGCCGAAGCCATCAGGAAGATTGGGCCACGGAGATACATCATTATAGGTCACGTCGATAATTGTATTTTGATTGGCATCAGTGACGACTATCCGCTCACCTCCATTGTTGAGTGTACCTGTCCATTCTTCTACGGGGCTGTTTAGGAAGGATCTATACACCACATTAAACTTACAAGAATCACTGGCTACAACGAAGGCCGTCTGAGGTGCAAGTACTGTATCGGGAAAGGCATATAGCACCCCTTCTATTATACTATAACCATCTAAGTTGAGCGGGGAATCAGAGATATTGTAGAATTCTAGGAATTCTAAATCTTCACCTGGTGAGTTGTACATAATCTCTGTCATAACCAGTGCTTGTTGCCCAGATAATGTAGTCATTAGAAAAAGAGATAGAATGAGTGACGTGAGGATTTTCATAATTAGTTGTTGTAAATCCTAAAATACGCTTCATAATGTAATAGCCGGTTACAATGGCACTGGAAATATTTGTTACATCTGACAGTTAAACTATCGTTAACACGTTAACTTGGGCTTCATTCAGTCCGTTTATAGTAATAGTTTGACGCTACAAAACGACTAATTAACACTAAAGAAGAATAATGAAATATCTGACTACACTCGCATTAACACTGACTTTCCTAGTTTTTTCTGCTTTTACACCTGGTCCTACATCATCAGTTCCCTCTGTGGATGTGAAGACTCTAGGCGGTAAAACTGTTAATATTCAAGATTATACAGGAAACGGCAAGATTACGGTTATGTCCTTTTGGGCAACCTGGTGTAGCCCTTGTAAGAGAGAATTAGATGCGATAGGCGAAGTATATGCTGACTGGCAAGAAGATTACGACATGCAGCTGCTGGCAGTGACCATCGATGATGCCAGATCTATGGCTAAGGTACCCGCACTCGTAGAGACCAAAGGCTGGGAATATACAGTGCTCTCTGATTCTAAGAGAGAATTGCAAAAAGCCCTCAACTTCCAGACGGTACCGCAGACCTTCCTTATAGACCAAGAGGGCAACATCGTCTACTCACACTCGGGTTATAATCCAGGAGATGAGATAGAACTAGAAGATAAGATCGCTGAGTTAGCGGGTAAATAAGAGACTTAGAATAATATAGTGAAGAAGGCTGCCCACGGGCAGCTTTTTTTATGACCCTATATCTGGAACAAGCAGACAAAGATACTGTTAGTTATGGGTGTCAAAATTTGCACAATAACCTACTTTTACGAGCCGAAGAGCGCAGCTAATGGGATTTAATACACTAAGAGTAAAACAGAGAATACAAGAGACCGACCAAGCGGTATCGATATTATTTGCACAACTAGATGATGGGAGTTATAAGTTTAAGCCAGGCCAGTATCTGACGTTAAGCTTTGATATCGGTGGGCAAGAGCATAGGAGAGCTTACTCTATATGTACCCGTGCTGACGAGGACACATTTGGCTTTGCAGTCAAGCGGGTGTCTGGTGGTAAGATATCTAACCATATTATTGATAACATTAAGGAAGGTGATGAGATAAAGGTGATGCATCCAGAGGGCAAGTTTGTGGTAGAGCCACAAGTGCAGGCGGTAAGGGATCATTACTTTATCGCTGCAGGCTCAGGCATCACACCTGTGATGTCTATGATCAGTACTTTGCTCGAGCAAGAGCCGCTCAGTACTTGTTACCTGTTGTACGCCAATAGAAATGAAGACAGTATCATATTTAAGCAGCAACTAGATACGCTGACGGAGCAGCATAGAGATCAATTTATTCTGGAATACATAATTTCGCAACCCAATCAACAGAAAGCGAAAGGGCTCTCGGGATTGTTCGGTCGTAAAGCTTCTCCGACTTGGAGAGGACTTAAGGGTCGTATTACAGGCCGTATCCTTGGAGATTTCCAAGAGAATCATCCTTCTAAGAGTGGGGACAACACCTATTATATCTGTGGACCTTCAGGATTGATCTCTACAGTAGAGATGGCCTTATTGGGTAGAGATGTCGAGCCGTCCGATATTAAGAAAGAATACTTTACAGCAGGGGACAACACAACAACCGCAGCGACTACTGGAGGCGGAGACTGCCAAGCAGAAGTCACACTTAATGGAGAAACTTTTAAGCTGACGATTCCAGCTGATCAGACAGTCTTAGACGCGGTTATAGATCTTGGCAAGGATCCACCTTACTCCTGTACGAGTGGTGCTTGCTCTACCTGTATCGCCAAGGTCAAGGAAGGTGCTGTCGATATGGAAGCTTGTTTTGCATTGGATGATGAAGAGATAGAAGACGGCTACGTACTGGCTTGTCAATCCAAATGCTCAACCCCTACACTCAAGATAGAGTTTGAAGGTTAGCAATAACCAATAGTGAACGAATATAAACGTCTGGAGCAGTTTTGAATCAGACGTTTTTTTGTTCTAGAGTACCACCAATTTTTGTGCGATGGTTCCTTTGGTAGTTTGAATCAGTAAGGTATACGTTCCTATGTGTGGAGGCGCATTCCAGCCTTGGGCAGTTCTCTGGGCAGGAACTTTCTGCCCATACATATCTATAAAGTCTACGGCTAGTATTGTATCGTCTACTTCAATGTGCAATCGCTGGCTAGGCTGAGCAGGATTGGGAAAAAGCTGCGTATCATACGATGAGGCATCTTCCGTACTGACGGTCCTACACGCTGCGCCTATATCACCACAGTATAATCTGGCTAATCTGCAATCTAGGACAAAGGGATTAGGCTTGTCATCTTGGAACTCTGCGATCTTAAAGGTCCTTACCCACTCGAGAGAGTCTACTGGGTCAAGGTTGTGCCATGCGCATAGGGTCTCACGTTGGAGCTCGAAGTAGTCAGGATCAGCGGCGTCTGCTTGTGACTGATACATAGTATAGAAATAAAAGTAAGCTCTAGCGATATTGCCCTTGAAGGCGTCCCGCGGCTCAAATTCTACATCCGCATCTTCCGACCAGAGATCGAGATTTCCTGATGGGGTAGACGTTCTTGTTTGATCTTTATAGAACCATCTGACAACTTCATTATCTGGGAGTTCCACCATCGGGTCGTTGCCTCTAGCAGAATTGACAAGGACGCGTGAGGGAAAAAGATGGTGCATATCACTATTGGGTGGACCAAAATCTGCCCCTTTGGCCTGAGGGAATCCGTGCTCCAGATTGAGGTCTGTTGATCCTCCCGCACCAAACAAATCAGTAGAAGGGTCTGCGCCTGGTGTCAAAAATTTGGCGTGGGTGGTGTAGACACATCGTACAGAATCTCGATGTAAGTGAACCTTAGCATACAGGGTATCTCGTGCCTCTCTCAGGCTTAAGACCGTCTGAGGTTGATAGTTGTCTATCAGCGAAAACCTGAGTGCTTCTCCTTCTAATTCTGGTGTAATGGACAGATGATCATACTGGGCGCTCAGGCTGCAGCAGACGAGAATCAATAGGGCAATATAGATACCTTTCATCGTCTGAAATTATACTTTTTAAACCAGAACCAGGCCATAGCAAAGCCTACAAGAATACCACCGAGGTGTGCAAAGTGGGCAATGCCTGTATTGAAATTTGAGAATCCTAAAAATAATTCGAAACCTACATAGGCCAGAATCAAGTAGAGTGCTTTTATGGGGAAAGGAAAGAAGAGCAGATATATTTTTTCCTTTGGAAATAAGGCAGCAAAAGTAGCTAAGACACCCATCACCGCTCCCGAAGCACCGACAGCATAACCAGGCGAGGCAACCTCCATTACTTGCATCATCGTCCTCAAAACTACAGCCCCTAGGCCACAAGAAAAATAAAGGATAAAAAAGTTCTTAGACCCGACAAATCGCTCTACGGTAGGGCCAAAAAAGATGAGGCCTATCATATTCATAATAAGGTGGCGTGCATCTGCATGCATAAACATATGCGTTACAATTTGATAAGGCTCAAAACGAGAGTCCTTATAGAAGTAGAGTCCGAGATCTGGAAGAAACTCAGCTACTGGCGTATTGACCAATATGAGCATCAATACATTCAGTATCGCCAAATGTTTTACGACATCCGTAAGTTGTAACATCCTTTGTTGGTGTTATAAGTTAGTAGTAAAGTGGGTCCACCTAATTAAATAGCTTATTCAAGTCTTTTAGTTCAAATGTGACGAAACATTTTTTGCCTGTAGGTCCCATATAGGGAAACTCACAAGCAAAGAGCTCGTCGATAAGACTTGCCATCTCCTCTGTTTCGAGGTTTTTGACGGCAGGAATCGCAGCTGATTGTGCCATAGCTCTCGCAAGATTTTCATTTTTGGAGAGATCTAATTTGAGATTGTTGGCATATTGATCGATGAGCATCTCTAGGATCCGTGGAATATTGTTTTCTTGGAGCCCAGCAGGAATGCCGTGCACTATAAAATTATCACCACCAAATTCTTGGATCTCAAAGCCTAAGGATTGTAGCTCGGGTATGAGATCGAGCATCAGACTTGTCTTGTCTTTGCCGAGAGAGAAGGTAATGGGAAAGAGCTGTTTTTGGACTAGCTCAGGTTGCTTATTTAGATTATGTAGATATTTCTCATACAACACACGCGAGTGGGCTTGGTGCTGATCGACTAAGATGACGCCTGATTTTATTTGGACCAAGATATAGCTGCTATGTAATTGTGTGGGGACTTTATCATCCGTTTCTATCTGGTCTCCTAGTAGGTCACCAGTGGCCGCACTCGGTATAATAAGCAGCTCCTCGTCTGGGTGTTCTGGTTGAGTGCTGTCTTGGAGGTCTATGGTCTCTAGCCCATTATACAGCGACTGCCAGTTGCGCATTACAGGTGCAGATCGTACACGAGAGGCAAACTGTGGCGTATCAGAAGAGTTGCGCTGAACAGGTTGTGTCCTGAAGGCACTGTCTTCATTGTCGAAATCTAGTTGTGGAGACAAACTGTATCTCCCAAGACCGTGCTTGATGGCGACTTTGAGATAATTGTAGATCAGTCTCTCGTCATCAAATTTTATTTCTTGCTTAGTAGGATGCACGTTGATGTCTATAGAGGCAGGATCTACTTCTAAGTAGAGCAAGTAGAATGGATACTGGCCTTCTTCTAGTAGATTCTGATAGGCCGACTTGATGGCATGGCCGAGATAATTGCTTTTGATATAGCGCTGATTGACAAACAGGTACTGCTCATCTTTGCTTCTCTTAGCGATTTCTGGATCTCCTATAAAGCCAGTAATCTTTACGACTTCTGTAGCTTCATCTATTCTGATCAGTTTCTCTTCGTAGGTTCTGCGGAATACATTGAGCAACCGCTTCTTGAGCTTTCCGGCTGGTAGATTATAGATCTCATTGTCATTATGGATGACAGTAAAGCTAATCTCAGGCTGGGCAAGGGCTATTTTTTTGAATTCTCCTAGAAGATACTTGAGTTCTACGGAATCAGATTTGAGAAATTTCTTTCTGGCAGGCACATTGAAAAATAAGTTCTTCACGCTTATGGTTGTGCCTGGTTCAGCTTGACAGTACGTCTGTTCCTCTACTTGAGAGGACTTGATAGTCAGCTTGGTAGCCACTTCATCTGTATGCTGACGCGTCTTCATTTCTACCTCTGCTATAGAGGCAATGGAGGCGAGGGCTTCACCCCTAAATCCCATCGTGTTGATATTGAATAAATCTTCTGTTTGTCTGATTTTGGAAGTTGCATGTCGTTCAAAGCTCATGCGTGCATCTGTGTCAGACATGCCCTTGCCATTATCGATGACTTGGATCAGGGTCTTGCCTGAGTTCTTGACGACTAGCGTGATGTTGGTACTGCCAGCATCTATAGAGTTCTCCATCAGTTCTTTGACGACAGAGGCTGGCCGTTGTATGACTTCTCCAGCCGCAATCTGATTGGCTATGGACTCAGGAAGTAGTTTAATTATATCACCCATATAGTTATCGTATCCTTACAGTTGTTGAGACCTCTAAATAACTGATATTCCGAGGGACAAATACCCCAAGTTTTCAACACTTGTGGATTCACAACTGGTCCCGCTGTAAGCGGGATCAAAGCAAGTAAACCTTGCTTTGAAAGGCGTGAACCTGATCATCAGATCAGGGTGGGTGGGCAACTGGTCCCGCTGTAAGCGGGATCAAAGCAAGTAAATCTTGCTTTGAAAGGCGTGAACCTGATCATCAGATCAGGGTGGGTGGGCGAATACAGCTAACACGCTACCTCCCCTTAGGAGTAGCCCAAGGGTCGAGCAGTCATCTATTATCTCTTATCTCAATATCTATTATCTATCTAAAAAGTCGAGCAGTCATCTATTATCTTTTATCTCAACATCTCTTATCTATCTAAAAAGCATCCTAAGTCTTCTATTGCGTAAACGCTTCCACCATTCTCAAGATTCTTTCGGATCTGATGATCAGATAGGTTATAATAACGAGTATGGCCGTGATATATAAGATACGCTTATTGGATTTTCGGACGTGTTTTTGTCGGTACTGCTCGTCACCCACATAGCGGTTACGGAGGCCTGCACTAATGCGCAGCTTGACCTTTTCTTCATCAGAAAGGTTCCCTTTGTATTGGTTGACAGTTTTTTCTAGAGCTTCTTTCTCTGGGTCCCAAAATCGAGGGGTGTAATCAAACTTTCGATGTTTTGGAGTTTTACCGAATCCTGAAGTGAACATTATGTGTCATTTTTTGATGGTTCTCTACAATTCTATTTCTAATGTAGGACTTTTAAGTCCATTTGACCTTATTCTTTTAGTATACTGATGCATTAAGGACTACATTTGTTGGTATCGAGTCTGTAATAAACCTGAAAACTATCAGCTGAGTTTATATGAGTGATATCATCAAGCATGAGTGCGGTCTAGCATTCATAAGATTGAAAAAACCTCTCCAATTTTATATTGATAAATATGGCACGGCACTCTATGGCGTCCAAAAGATGCAGCTCTTGCTCCAAAAGCAGAGAAATAGAGGGCAAGATGGAGCAGGTATAGCCACAATTAAACTCAATCCTGAGCCTGGTACAAGGTATATCTCTCGGAAGCGCAGCAACAGTTCCACCTATCTAGAAGACATCTTTGGCGAAGTCTATAAGTATTATAATGACTTGCCCGAAGAGCAGTTAAAAGATGGTGCTTGGCTTAAGGATAATTTGCCCTATAGTGGCGAGGTCCTACTAGGGCACTTACGTTATGGCACGCATGGCTCCAACTCTATAGAGTCAGTACATCCATTTTTAAGGTTAAATAACTGGATAACTAGAAATCTCGTTTTGGCGGGCAATTTCAATTTGACCAATGTCAATGAACTCTTTGATGAGTTGATCAGCTTCGGTCAGCACCCCAAGGAACAATCTGATACAGTTACAGTAATGGAGAAGATAGGGCACTTTCTGGATGATGAAGTCCAGAAACTGTTCAATTGGTTTAAGGCAGAAGGAAACCCCAATGAGGACATCACCAAGTTGATTGGGGATAAGCTAGATATTAGAAGAGTCTTGCAGCGCGCCTCTCGAAAGTTTGATGGAGGCTACGTGATGGCAGGTATGATGGGACATGGCGATGCTTTTATCCTGCGGGATCCCTTGTCGATACGACCAGCCTATTATTATGAAGATGAGGAGGTTGTGGTTATGGCTTCTGAGCGACCGGCGATACAGACCAGCTTTGGTATCCATATCAGTAAGGTCCAAGAACTCAAAGGTGGCCATGCCCTTATCGTCAAGAGAGATGGTACGGTTACTGAAGAATTAATTAATAATGTACCTGAGACGAAGGCTTGTTCCTTTGAGAGAATCTATTTCTCTAGAGGATCTGATAGAGATATCTATCTCGAACGCAAAGCCCTCGGCGTAAAGTTGGCGACACCTATATTAGAAGCCATCAATTATGATCTAGAAAATACCATCTTTTCTTTTATACCCAATACAGCTGAGGTGGCATTCTACGGTATGATGCAAGGTATAGAAGCTAAGCTTGATGATATCAAGAAACGGCGCATACTAGAGCTAGGTGGAGATCTGACACCTACAGAGTTAGAGTCCATATTTAGAATGAAACCACGTATGGAAAAGATTGCAGTGAAGGACGCTAAGATGCGAACCTTTATAGCAGATGATAACCTCCGTGGCAATATGGTTTCTCACGTCTATGATGTCACTTATGGCTTGGTGAGAAATGAGCAAGACACCTTGGTGATGATCGATGACTCCATAGTCAGAGGGACAACCTTGAGGGATAGCATCATCCAGATTCTCTCCACCCTACGACCTAAAAAAATTGTTATCGTCTCCTCTGCTCCACAAATTAGATACCCAGATTGTTATGGTATCGATATGTCCAAGATGAAAAATTTTGTGGCATTCAGAGCGCTAGTCCAGCTTCTTGAGGAAAGTGGCAAAGAAAATCTCCTAGAGGAAACTTACGAAAAGTGTAAGGCCGAACTCCTTAAGCCAGACGATCAGATAAGCAACCCAGTCAAAGAACTCTATGCGCTTTTCTCCTATGAAGAAGTCAGCAATAAGATCTGCGAGATTATTACACCTAAAGATATTAAGCCTGAAGTTAAGGTTATCTACCAGACGGTAGAAGACCTCAATAAGGCCTGCCCTAATCACCTAGGGGATTGGTATTTCTCTGGAGACTATCCGACGCCAGGAGGAATGAAAGTGGTCAATCGAGCCTTCATCAATTTTATGGATAGGGTGGATGCGAGAGCTTATATGTAAGGAGATCGCTCCAGACTATCTCCGATAAATTATTGTGGAAATTGCCTGCTCTACAATCGTAGTTCAGAACTTGTGATAGTGTCTGTCGAGACAATGCTATGTTTTATAACAGTAAGCATGGATGTATATTTGAAAGAAATCATCATTATGAAAAACGCAAAGAGTCTTATTAACTTGCTCCAACAAATTCAATCTATCAGACACTAATATCATTATGAGACAGAAAATTACCTTAGTTCTTATGAGCCTTGTATTAATTCTCACCGTGCTCAACTTTGAATACAGTACGTTAAGTAGTCTAGATTTCTCTAAAAAAGAGTATTTGGATCTAGCGATAATTGTTATTTGTATTGTCGCAATATTTTTTGACTTAAACCAAGTCCGAAAGAGCACTCCTCAAAAAGCCTAATGCCAGAATACGATTTACAAGATCCGACAGACCTCGATATCATGAGAGGTCAATTCAATATGTACACCGCGGATGAGTGGCAGGATTACATTGAGGAAGCAGAGTCTAGAGGAATGGGTTATAAGAATATCAATATCCTCAAGACGGCACAGCGCAAAGCCGGCATCGCCAAGTATCTTAGCCCCAAGGTCATCAATTGGATCTTATCCCTAGTAGAACAACTAGATACAGATGAGGAAGAATAGTGCATTAAAGCGCAAGCTCCTCTCTTAAGAAAGCATTTTTAATTTCGGTACTTAAAATCTGGTCTAGACTATCAGAGAGGTGATTTTAATACTCCTTTTTCTTGACATAACACTCTACACCTCTATTCTTGATTTGATTGGCCGCCTTTATAGCTGCTGAGTTGCTGGTGTGTCTAGAAGCAATCACAGTATGATATTGTGACCTCTCGAAGACGCCGATTTCAGAGTTATTATAACCCAGGTTTCTTAGCTTCCTTATCATAACACGAGCATTAGACTCTACAAGATAGTTGCCAGCGATAACCATCCACTCTCCAGAAGAGCTGTATGAAGACGGCCGTGTCGATACTGGTTTGCTGGGTACATAATCATTGTCATCAGCGACAGGACTTGTGAAGTCTACTTCTTCAGTTTCATCATCATAAGTGCTTTCTTCTTCAGCGTCGCCTTTATCGTCAAATAAGAAGTCTTCTTCGTCTTCCTCATTTGTGCTTCCAAATATATCGTCGCCGACTACATCCGAATAGTCAATTTCATCACCCGAATCAGAAACGATATCATCAGTATCTTCTATGAGGTCTTTGTCGCCGCAAGAGTTGAAAGCTGTGCTTACCCATAGGAATATCGCCGTCATTGCAACGATCATTATTATAATCTTAGGTAGTCTTTCCATTAGTTTCTTATTAGATAGATAAAAGGATATTGGGATTCTCGAACCCTATAACGTCCAAAATAAATATAAAGTTACATCATATTATAATAATATGTCATATTTAAACACTTGACTAATATGCTTTTGGGTTGTTCGGAAGAATTTGAGTCTTTTGCCGCAGTCAGCAAAGATTTAGCCCTTTTGGTACAAACTTAGATGTAGGCCAGCCCGCTCTATACGCTTTAGGACCTTGTAGTTTTTCTTCAGATAGAGGAGGTCCTCATCCCTAAATTCGTTCATAATGTTGCTGTACAGGATGTATTGGTCAGTATCTAGATCAAATTGTTTGTAACCACCTCTTGCTTCATTTAATGTGGCAAAGCCTCTGTCTGAGCGGTAGGGGAAAGCAGTGCCTATCGTGTGCAGAGGTAGACCTCTCTCATTGATATAGGTATACATCTCTTGCTCCATCCCATAGATCGGCCAATGTGCTGCCGTGCTATCCCATCCTTGGGCCACGGTATCGGGATAGATGAGCCGGTTACCGAATACCATACTCAGTAGAAGTAGTGCCGCCAAGACTTTTCCTTTTAGGCCATTCTTCCACTGTCTTGTTATCAACCAAGTAGCCATCAAGAGTACGATGATCTGTAGCGGTAGGAAATAGCGGTGGTTCATCAAGCCGACGCGAGGGGTGAGTACAATAACAAGAACGAGTGTAATCAGCATAGAGAGAAGTAACAACTTGGGGTGCGCTTTCCATATCGACTTTAGGCCCAGCAGTATAATGCCCCCTGGCACCACCATCCCATAATCTAGGACTCGCCACCCAAAAATACCCAGTTGCCTTATCCATCCTCTCCAGCTCACATACTCAAAGGATGCTGCCCAGGGCGAGGCCTCTAATCCCTCCCAATCAGTCGTCGCGTGTTGTAAGAAATGAAATATAATGGCCAAGCCCAACCCAAATCCGAACAAGCGCATAGCTGATTTTACTTTCTGCCCTAAGTCCGTTTGCTCAGTCGTTAGAGATAAATAAAAGAGGATCAGCACACCTAGCATCATCTGCCCGCGAATACTGATCAAAGCTAGGAGCAGGCTCCCCACAATAATGGACATTTTCTGATGACTTAGACAACCGTAAAGGGTCATCAAGAATCCTGTAACCAATATCAAGTCGGGTGAGACCAGTATACTATGCCCTAGATAAAATGGACACATAGCGAAGGCCAAAGCAAAGAGCCATCCCTGTTGGCCTAGAATTTTCCGCCCGAGACGCAGGCTATAATATAGGTTAAGCCATAAAAAGGGGAGTAGGCTGAAGTGACTGACGGTAAGGGACTTGCCGAGTAGTTTCCACAGTGCCGCTTGATAAATGCCGAAGCTAGGCGGATGACCACTGTTGAGTTCAGGTGGCAAGTAGCCAGAGAATAGCCCCTGTTCGAAGTACCACAGTCCGTGCTTGCCCGCAAATTGTATGGTGTCCCAAAAAAAGGGGACTTCTCGATATAACCAGATGAGAATGAGATAAGCGAAAGCGCCGAGCACAAAGTGTATCCACAGCTTTTTTTCATCCATCGGACAAAGTTACCGCGATTAGGATACAATCTTATAGAAATAGAATAGGAGGGATGCGGTTAAATTCTTCTTAAAATACGATGGCATTCGTACATAGCGCTTGTATTTACGAAACCAGTCGTATATCTTAGGTGTCTAAGTTTTTAAGGTCTATGACATTCAAGAAAAATCATCCTACAGAATCAGAATTAGAAATCCTTCAAGTTCTGTGGGAACTCGGCCCTTCTTCAGTAAGAAAGGTCAACGAAATACTGAATACTCAGCGAGCAGTAGGGTATACTACCTCTCTGAAGATCATGCAGATTATGACAGAAAAAGGCTTGGTCACCCGAGACACCAAGTCAAGGACACATATCTATCAAGCTGCAGTACAAGAAAACGAAACCCAAAGCAGTCTGCTCGATAGCTTTATCAGTAAGACCTATAGAGGTTGTGCCAAGAGCCTTGTATTACAAGCACTCGGAAAAGAAAAAGCGAGTCCAGATGAGCTTGCTGAGATCAAAGCACTCATAGCTAAAATGGAAGAGAACAACGACTAACAACCTCATAAAGCCACTTCCATGATTTCTGCATATCTCTCTTCAGAATTGATTTCTGCATTTGCGTGGACTTTGATTCATTCGACCTGGCAGATTGGATTGATAGCCATAATGTTGGCAATTTTTATTAACCTGAATCAATCCAGTAAGGCACACATAAGGTATAATGTTTCTTTGGCGGCACTGGGTCTCATTGCTGTTATGGTTCTCGTCACTTTTGCTTATCAGATGAGAGGTAGTGGTGGGGAGCACATATTATTGACACCAGTGGCTTTAGAGATGCGGCACGTACTTCCTGTAGCCGATTCTATGCAATCTTTTTTCTCTTTTGCTGAAAGTTATAAGTTGTTTATCGTCAAAGTTTGGTTGATAGGTGCCTTACTTTTTTTGATCAGATTTATAGCTGGTTATTTAGGGATTAAGCGATGGGTACGACTTGCTGTGACAGCGGACTTACAAGAGAGCAAGCAGTTCAAAAAACTAAAAAAGAAATTTAGAATACACAGACAAGTCTTAATCAGAACGACCAAGGAAATCACGACGCCAATGGTGGTTGGCTTTGTCAAGCCAGTTATACTTTTTCCTATCGGTCTGATTAATCAACTGTCGACAGAAGAGGTCTCGGCCATTCTTGCCCATGAGCTGGCACACATCAGCCGTCACGATTACATCTTGCACCTTATGCAGTCATTGATGGAGGTAGTGTTCTACTATCATCCTGCGTTGTGGTATATTTCTAAGGTCATTAATGCAGAGCGAGAAAATTGTTGCGATGACCTCGCCATAGCGCAAACAGGAGGCGCCATCAGCTATGCCAAGACCTTGGTCAAGTTGCAAGAGATGAACCAGACTCCGCTCTATCC
>CALFUU010000009.1 GCA_937929835.1 uncultured Saprospiraceae bacterium
AGTGTAGAGCCTTTGTTTGGCTAGCGTTTTTTGCGAACTTTTTTTGGCAATGAAAAAAAGTGGGAGAAAATTATAACAGGAATAATATACTACATTTCTCTGCCGAACATTTATAATGTACTACAATAAATTAAGTTTCCCATTACGAGAACGAAGATTTCTCGACATAGCTCGAAATGAAAAAAGATACTGAGGGGTTAAAGTATTGAGGGTTTTTCTTTGCCACCCACCCTCTACTGATGTAGAGGTTCTCTCATTTCAAAAGTCTCTCTCCATTTTAGTCGAGACAGGCTTTTAGGACTTTTGATGCAGCTAAACTGCAACATTCGTTCATCATAAAAATCCTAATTCAGACAGTGGAGGCTCTGATATAGCGCACAGCATCGAGGCTAACAAGCGCTAATAAGCCTCAACGAACACAAGCCCTGCAAGCCTCGCCGAACACCGTATTTATATGAGAGATGGCCATATAACCCAAAACTCGTTATCAAACCCCTATTTTTAAGGCCGATGCAGCCAGAATCTACAAACAAGCACTTTCCAGCTAAGTTGCTCCTCTTTGGAGAGTATACAGTCATCTCTGGGGGTGCAGCACTGGCTATACCCTATCCGCAGTATCAAGGGCAGTGGAAGAAAGGGACTGAAAAGTCAGATCTAGAGACCTTTTGGGACTACTTGAAGACGCTAGATGGTTGTAATCTGGATAAAGTGGCGCAAGCAGAGCAACAAAACTGGGTTTTTGAGGCCAATATTCCACTGGGATATGGGCTGGGGAGTTCTGGAGCACTGAGCGCAGCAGCTTATGCCCTATTTTTTGAAGAGGAAAGGCTGGGCTTAGTGGCACTAAAAGATCGACTGGCCCAAATAGAATCTTTCTTCCATGGTCAAAGTTCTGGGCTCGATCCCCTCGTCAGTTATACAGGTCACGCCGTCTATATACAAGATAGCCAGATCACCACCCTCGCTCCGCCGACCCTACCCTCCAACTTGACCCTATACGATAGTGGGCAGTCTAGAAATGGAAAGCCGCTTATCCAAGCGTATATGCAACGTCTCCAAAAAGAGCCAGATTTTGTCTCCGTAGTCAAAGAACTAAAAGTGCTAAATCAAATGGCTATTACCAAGCTGATAGCTGGAGAGGACATCAGTAAGGTATTTGAGAAGATCAGTCGATTACAATTAGAGCATTTTGAGGCGATGATCCTTGAGGACGTCTATACTGTATGGGCGCAGGGATTGGAGGAGGGCAGGTATATGAAGTTATCAGGTGCCGGAGGCGGGGGTTGCTATATGTGCTATGAAGTCTAATGAGCATACTGCACTAAGGTGTGCAAACCTCAACGAGCGGCTCCAGTCACCTTGTTACCGTCCTCTCCTACAATCCTAAGAGTCCTAACTAAGACAAAGTGTATGAGAAACATCGTCTTAAGGTTGCTTCGATATCCCACCATCTGCCACTAAGGACAGAGGTGCGACGTCTCGAGCTTCTTACAGAAACAAAGACCTGGATATCTCGTTAGACACTCAGAATCTTTAAAATATACTATTATGCGAATCACCATCTTTCTATTTATCATATCCTTACTAGCCGCTTGCTCTACTGATAATAGTGAGCCTACAGGCTTGGTAGGATTTACGTCAGATGACGCTTTGTTTCCGACCGTAACACCAGAACTTAGACCTTTCTATATAGCGTTTGAGCAAGAAGCTGCAGAAAGAGGGCTAGACATTGATCTGACGATAGAAGGTGTCACAGGCAATATCGTCCAGCTAGGGAATAATTCTGTCTTGGGATTGTGCAGACGTTCTGGTGTCGAGCCCAATAGGGTCGCCGTTGATATAGAGGCTTGGAATAATTCTACCCCTGCTTTTAGAGAAGTAATTGTTTTTCATGAGCTAGGCCACTGTGTCCTTGATCGCGGCCACTTAGATGAACAAGAAAATGGAGCCTGCCTCAGCATTATGCATAGCGGACTCACTGATTGTATCGTTGATCTCGAAGATGCAGATATTAGAGAGCAGTATTTGGATGAATTGTTTTCTTTTTGATTTGTAGAAAGGCTTTACTCAATTCTCTCTTTAAAATACTAACACCTTCTATTCTACAACAAACCGCGACTGGCCTCCCTCCAACATCAGCACATACACACCTGGGGACAATGTATCTATGGCAATCGTATCAGATGCTATTTTGCCCATAAGGAAGATCTGCCCTGAGTCATTGATGATTTGAAAATCCTTATTGAGATAGAGATGGTGGTTCTTTAAGTGTATGCTGCCATTTACAGGATTGGGGTAGAGCAAAAGTGTACGGCTTTCTTGGGATTCTTCTGTAGAGGACAACTGTCTGAAATAAGTATCTAGGTACTCCATTCGATTTTGTACCCAACCTAACATATACGTCAGCGACTCCTCTTCAAATCCGTAATTAGGATAGACAAGAGCCTCGCGCTCGTAGATTTTGTTGTTGGTAAAATAATCGAAGCGCTCCTGAAAATTAGTCAAGAGATTATCCGTACTAAGCAAGCCTGCCCTATAACCCAACCAGCGCGCAGAGACTGTCTCTTCATAATTATTGGGATTTAATTCTATGACTCTATTGATGAGGCCATTGCTCAGAATATCGTCTGTAATGTTTTCTCGCTCTCCACTCCATATCGTGCCCAGACATCCATCTAGATCCCAAGGCACATTGAAATAAGGTTCATCCGTATTGTACTTGGCTAGATAAATATTCTTGCCTGTATTGTCCGTCGCCCGCAACACATTTAAAAAAATAAAGTAGTCCAAGTGGTTGTCGTAATCAAAGGCAGACCAAATCTGCTCTGCAAAAATTTCGTCAGAACTGTTATTTACAAAATCGACAAAGTCAAAAACTGCTTCCCAGTCGGTAGCTTGATCTTCCTTGGGGTATTTCATTTCATATCCTGCCCACTCTCGACTCGCATTATTATAACTCGGTGGCTGGCCATAAGTCGGTGCACCCCAAGTGATGCCTTTATAGAGCTCCCCTCTGACGCCTTCTTTATAGCTTTTGAGTTTCATTTGTTTTCTATCCAGTTGCTCTGATAGCGCATAGATGCCATTGTAGTGACCATTCAAGAAGAGTTCTACATAACGTACATCGGCACCAGACTTGGCATTAGGTTCCTTATCTTGAAAATACAGAGAGTGCATATCGATCCACAACTGGTGCGCAAAGAAACTCCGCATCCGCAATGGCTCATTATAGAGCGCATCCAGCACCCAGTCATCATCGGACCGCAGGTCACCAAACTGTACATCCTGTGATACCTCCCCTAGTGTATCTTGCCAGATTTCTATGTCCAAGGTCTTCTTAGGAACCGTCAAAGTCGAGCCTCCACGCAATTCCACACCTATATAAGCAGTCAGCTCAAGGCTATCATCTGCATAGGTTAGCGTGCCCAGCACCTTAGGCTCATCGACTATAGCTTCTCGCGTCTGTATCGACATCAGGGGCAATTCTGTAAAATACAAGGTATAGTCAGTAGAAGCCGTGCTAACAGCATAGCCCTGTGTATATGTCAGACCAGTCGGAACTACGTCAAATCTATAAGTATCGGCATCTACACCTATCTCTATCTCGTTATAATCTGACAAATCGCTATACTGATCCAAATTTGCCAAATGCACGACGATAAGGCCCAAGCTGCGATCTACTTGCCCTTGCTGCTCACCATCTAGCTCTAGGGTAAGTGTCTGTGAGTGACACAGTATAGTCGTGATAAGAAGCAAGGCTACAAAGGGATATTTCATAGAACTAAATATAGTAAAAGGAAAGCCGCTCATAGTAAACAATGTAGCCTATAAATGGCTTATTACTGTTTATGTATACGACAATGGCTCCGATGACTCTCCTTTATCTTGATACTGAACGGTATTGTCTCATGGCAGAAGGTCTTAAGACGCGTCATACACTAGATAGCCTTCTCGTATATTTACATTACTTATTTACCCAGCAGGCGGCGTTATCCTATGAAAAGACAAACCATAATTTCCTTAGTTGTAACCTTTCTTATACTCCTTATAGGTGCTTTTGTTTTTCGCTCACTGAAGGCCAAAAAAGAAAGTACAGTCTCTAAAAATCCTCCTCCCAAAGAACTCAGAAAGGTAGAGGTCAGCCAATTCCCTCCTTCCAAAACTGACAATAGAATAGAGATAGATGGTCGTGTCTCTGCCTATGAGAAGATCAATCTCTCGGCAGAAGTACAAGGCAAGCTCATCGACACAGGAAAGAAGCATAGACAAGGCAGTAGTTTTGCAAAAGGGGATCTGCTCTTTAAGGTCGAGAGCAAAGATGATGAATATGCCCTGAAAGCACAGCGCAGCCTCCTCTTCAATGCCATCACACAGATTATGCCCGATCTGAAGTTTGATTATCCAGACGCCTTTGATAAGTGGAAGCAATATCTTGATGCATTTGATATAGAGCGCAACGTCAGAGCCTTACCAGAAATAGGCAGCGACAAGGAAAAGTACTACGTGGGTGGCAAGAACATCTATAACCAATACTACTCCATCAAGAGTGCAGAAGAGCGCCTTAAGAATTACAATATCTACGCTCCCTTCAATGGGGTTTTTCTTTCTGTTAATAGTTATCCAGGGTCTCTCGTCTCCCCAGGAGGCAACCTAGGTCAGATAATGAACACCTATAATTATGAACTCATCTCGCCTGTTGCTATAGAAGATCTTAAGTATCTTAAGACGGGTCAGAAAGTTACCTTACACTCAGAAGAACTCAATAAAGACTTTGCAGGCACAGTAAGTCGGACGAGCAAGCAGCTCGATCCTGCTACTCAAAGCATCCCTGTCTATATCAATGTCTCTGGGAGTGGCCTCAGAGATGGTATGTATCTCAAGGGTGGCATATTGGGTGCTGCACTAGATAACGTCTCTATTATACCTGTCGATCTCTTAGTTAATACCAATCAGATATTCACTTATCAAGATAGTGTCTTACAACTGCATAGCGTCAGTATCCTCAAGATAGATGGAGATAGCGCTTATGTACAGGGTCTAGATGGAACTGAGCAAGTCATCACTTCTGGCAACAACAATTTGTTCTCAGGGCAAAAAGTAAAACTGTAGCAGATGGTCCGAATAATAAATTTCTTTCTGAAAAACGGAGTTGCTGCCAATCTCTTGATGGTTTTCATTTTTGTAATGGGCTTCGTCGGTCTATCTCAGCTAAAGACAACATTCTTTCCTGAGCAGCCCTCTAAGATCATCAACATACAAATGGTCTTCCCTGGCGCTTCGCCACAAGAGATGGAAGAAGGTGTCGTCACCAAAGTAGAGGAAAATCTTATCGGTCTCAAGGGACTAAAGCAGACCACCTCTGTCTCTAGCGAAAATGCGGCCAGCATCATCGTAGAAGCCGAAGAAGGGACCAATATGGAAGAGTTCCTTCAGGATGTCAACAACTCTGTAGATCAGATCAACTCTTTTCCTGTCGGTATGGAGCCGCCTGTTATCTACAAGCAGATACAAAGAAGTAATGCCTACCAATTTGCCATCAGTGGCGATACAGACTTAAGGACTCTTAAGAAGTTGGCGAGGCAGATAGAGGATGACTTATTGGCTCTGGACCTTATCAGTCAGATAGAGTTGAGTGGATTTCCAGAAGAGGAAATAGAAATCAGCTTCAGAGAAAAAGATCTGCGGGCACTCAACATAGACTTTCAGGAAGCTGCAGCAGCTGTCGCACAGACCAATCTACTGACAACAGGAGGAACGATTAAGACAGCAAGAGAGGACCTTCTCATAAGAGCTAAAAACAAAAATTACTACGCTAACGAATTTAGAGATATCGTCATAAGAAGCAATCCGAATGGTGGTAGTATAAAATTATCAGACGTCGCTAATGTCAAAGACAGATGGGAAGACTCTCCCGAAAAAAACTTTGTGAATGGGTTGCCAGCTGTAAGCATCAATGTCTACAATACCATAGAGGAGGATATGTTTCCTATCTCCCAAGCAGCCAAAGATTACCTCTCGGAATTCAAGGTTAAGTACCCAGAAATAACTGTCTCAGAAATTAGAGATGGTAAAAAATATCTGAACGGCAGGATCAACTTTATCAAAGAAAACGGTCTGATAGGCTTTGGTATGGTGCTTGTGCTCTTAGCGATGTTTCTCAACTGGCGAGTATCCTTCTGGGTAGCAATGGCCATTCCGATCTCCTTTGCAGGGATGTTTGCAGTCGCCTCTATGCTGGGCATTACGATCAATGTCATCTCAACGTTCGGTATGGTGGTCGTCATCGGTATTCTGGTAGATGATGGGATCGTCATCGCGGAAAACATATACCAACATTACGAACGGGGTTCCGGCCCTATGGAAGCAGCCCTTAATGGTACACTAGAAGTCTTGCCCGCTGTCACCTCGGCTATTATTACAACGGTCATTGCATTTTCTTCGTTTTTCTTTATTGATGGCTTTTTAGGAGATGTCTTTTCGGAGTTGGCTGTCGTTGTGATCTTTACTTTGATCTTCTCCCTGATAGAGGGGGCCTTTATATTGCCTGCGCATATAGCCCACTCAAAAGCACTTAAAGAAGGGGTCGCGAAAAAAAATGTTGTCCTCAAAGCTCTGGATGGTTTTATGGATTTCCTACGCTACAAGTTATACGGTCCTATCCTCAAGTTGAGTATGAATTTTCCTATGCCGACCTTGGCCTTGTGTATAGCCAGTCTGATGTTTGTCGTCGGAGCTTTCTCGGGGGGATTAATCAAGGGGACTTTCTTTCCCTTTGTACAATCGGATAACTTTTCGATTTCCTTAGAATTGCCTGCGGGGACCAGCCAAGAGAGATTGATGCCTCTTGTGGATTCGCTCAACAATGCCATTTGGGCTGTCAATGAAGTGCAATCAGAAAAGAACTTTGGTGGAGAAAAGCAACTCATCGAAAAGGTCGTCAATACTATGGGCCCAGGCACACATCAAGTGCAGACAGCTGTGTATCTCTTGGATGGAGAAGAGCGACCCGGTGTCTCTAACAGATTACTCACCAATGCTATAAAGAAAGAGCTAGGCCCTATATATGAAGCCGAAAAATTGGCCTTTGGTCTGGGCAATATCTTTGGGGACCCCGTATCTATCTCCCTTCTAGGTACCAATACCACAGAACTCAATAATGCCGTCGAAGACCTTAAGGAAGCCTTATCGAAAATAGGTTCGCTTACTGACATACAAGACGGCAATGTGCCTGGCCTCAATGAGGTAGAGCTCTCCCTCAAACCCAAAGCTGTCAACTTAGGCCTGACACTAGGGCAGATAATGCAATCCGTGAGGCAAAGCTTCTTCGGGTTTGAGATACAAAGATTGCAACGGGGTTCTGACGAGGTCAAAGTATGGATGCGTATGGAAGAAGAAGATAGAAGCTCAGTCAGTGATCTCGCCAATATGCGTTACAAGACGCCAACAGGTCTATCTATTCCGTTATCAGAATTGGTTTCATTTAACACAGAGCGAGGCATCAGTACGATCAATCACTTGGATGGTCAAAGAGAAATAAGAGTGACAGCAGATGTTACCAATGAGAAAGTATCGGTATCGGACATTAACAATGATATCAACGCAGAATTGCTCCCTGCAATCTTAGAAAACTACCCCTCCGTAAAAGTAGGGCTAGAGGGTCAGGCAAAAAGAAATGCAGAGACGCAAGCATCTATGAAAAAGACGATGCCATTGATTTTCTTATGTATGTTCTTTGTAATTGTATTGACATTTAGTTCTGTAAGTCAGGCGATGATCGTCTATATGTTAATACCGTTTGGATTTATAGGTGTAGGATTGGGCCACTGGATTATGGACAAACCCGTAAGCCTAATGTCTGTGCTGGGGGTAATTGCCCTCATAGGCATCTTGGTCAATGACGCTTTAGTCTTTATCTCAACCTTCAATGAAAAGATTAAAAAAGGGGAGCCTTTCAGACAAGCACTATTTGACACAGGAATCTCTAGATTTAGACCGATAACCTTAACCACTGTCACGACGGTTGCAGGGTTAATGCCTCTGCTATTGGAGAAAAGTGTGCAGGCCCAATTTCTAATTCCGATGGCCATCTCCGTCGCCTTCGGTTTGATGATATCCACCTTTATATTACTCGTACTTATTCCAGCACTCATTGTTATAGCCAGTGACATACGGCTCTACACCATGCAGTTGTGGACTGGAGAAAAGCATAAGCGTAATATGGTAGAGCCTTCTTATCCTACTAGAAAACAACCTTGGTTATTGACCCTAATATTTGCGCTAATCACATTGGCCATTATAGGTGCGCTGATAATGACGAGTATGAAAATCACAGGATACCTAGTATAAATTGAGAGAAATGAAAATCAACTTAAGCCGTATACTATTCCTTTTGTGTAGCCCGCTATTCTTAATGGCTCAAGAAGAAATGACTTTAGAAAAAGCTATTTCTATAGGCCTGGAGAACAATTATAATATCAAGATTGCTGAGACCAATATCGCTATTGCCGAGAACAATGATAGTTGGGCAGTGGCAGGGTCTGGAGTAACAGTAGATCTCAATGGCTCGTTCAACAACAACATCATCGAGAATAACAATCCTGCAAGTTTTATTCGAGGTGCATTCTATAGTGGGTCCCTTGGAGCTGCCCTCGACGCCAACTGGGTCGTCTATAATGGTGGGAGGATAGCCGTCTCAAAAGAAATCTTAGAAAAGGCTGTCGATCAACAAAAACTCAACAAGCTGTCTGACATACAAGATCTACTCAGAGAAATTTATCAGAACTACTATGCCGTCATCTACCAGCAAGCGCAAGAATCTGTGCTCAGTAGCATCTTAGAAACCTCAAGAGATAGACTGGCCTATGAGCAAACCAAAAAAGAATTCGGATCATCCAATTCTTTTAATCTTCTACAATTTGAAAATGCAATCGTTACCGATTCTATAAATGTCATCTCGCAATCGCAAGCAATAAACATTGCTCAACGCCAACTGTATAGCAGCCTAGAATTAATCGGTCCTCAGAATTATAAATTTACCGAGAGTCTTAGTGTCTATGATGAAACCATAGATGCAGAAGCACTTAAGCAAACACTATCAGAAGAAAACTTTACCCTCAAGAGCTTGGCGATGCTCGCTAATGTCAATAGGCTCAACACCAAAATCACTAAGAGCAATAGAAAACCTACACTGCGGCTTAATGGCGCGCTAGGCTTCACTGAAAATGCTTTTAAAATCTTTGACGACAACCCTAACACGGGAGATCCTTTTCCCCTACAATTGGGCAATCAAATTAATCTAGGCATCAATGCGCTGTTCAATTGGAGACTCTATGATGGCGGCGCAAGAAATATCGAACTACAAAACGCCAAACTACAAGAAGAAATAGACCAGCTCAGCATCCTACAAGCGCAAGCCCAACTCAATGACCAACTCGATATCTTAATCTCAAATTATAACAACCAACTGAACTTGCTACAACTCACAGAAAATCAAGTGAGCTTGGCCAGACGTAACATTGAAATGACTGAGGACCGCTTTAAGGCTGGACTGGTGACTTCCTTAGATTTCAGAGCAGTACAAAACCAATTCCTTCAGGCAGCTTCTGCGCGCATCAATGCCATCTATAGTCTTATTCAAACTAAAATTGAGATAGATTATTTGGTTGGTGTTTTTGGCGAATAACTTGTAGTGACAAACTTTTAGGACTTAGGCCGGCATCTTTTGCTTTCGTATCAAATGATCTAGAGAAAAAATATCCCATTCCTTTGGCATCAGTAAGAGCGGTAATAACAACAGGGCTCTCACCAAGACGTGAGAAGCATCCCAGATAGGCTCCGCCATTCCATGACCAAAGGTCACTACTACGAGGACAAGTGCGAGCACATAAAGTGCCCAGTCTCTCCCTAAGCCTATCACTAACATAAAACCTGCAATGAGCTCAGCAAAAGTGGTAAAATAAGCCGTGCCTAAAACGATAAAATCTGGCAACATACCCTCATAAGTCTTCTTGAAAAAATTGTTGTAGACCTTGTCTATCCCAAACTTGAAAACTTTGCCGTGACCTTGCCAGAAAAACATAAATCCGAGGATAAGGCGCATAGTGAGTACGGCGATGCTTCTATTGAATGTCATTATTGGAGTCTTAATCGTCATAGTAGGAGCCTTAAAACTATAACTAATTACTATCAATCCATTGTCCACTCAGCAACATATAGCACACTTTAGAGCACCACCATACTCATCAATCCTGTACCACCTGAAGCAACTCTGTATCCATCAGAGTGCCTTGCTTATAGAACAGTACAACATACTGCCCAGACACCAAAGTCGATATGTCTAATCTATTGAGTCCAGAGTGGAGTTCCTTATCCAAATGGGTTCTGGAACCTTGAACAGAATAGAGCCTTAGTTGATCATAGTCTGTCGACATATCGACTTGAAGTACGGCACTTGCGGGATTGGGGAATACCTTATAAGGTTGGCGTTCTACATTCAAGCTAGGCGGTTCCAAAGTTGTAGAGTCCTGAGAGATCACCTTATCATCAGAAGCTACTGTGTTGACGCAAGTCCAGCCGCAGCCTTTTGATATTGGACTCTTGTAAGCCATAATTTGTACTGTCGTAATGATGGTTTGATCAGGCTCGAGATCTACCGTTAGCTCTTCATAAATATTTAAATCAAGGTCTTCAATAACAACCTCTTTGTATCCAAGATAATTTATTTGAACGGAATAAATAAGCGGATCTAAATCCAATAATTCGAAGCGACCCTTTGCGTCAGTTTCTACAACCCTTACAAATTTATCCTCTTTATAGAGTGCAACAGTTGCGATCAAGGCTGGAGCTACAGATTGAGGTTCAGTGGGATTCCACAGATTGATTACTCCCGAGAGATGCAACTTAGACTCACAAGATTCCACCTCTTGAGCCCCTATCTTATAAGGCCACTTATCTAGAGTTATCGACCTTCGCTTCTTTTTCTTAGTCTCTGGTTTTGACTTAACGGGTCTCGGGCCCAAAACACATAAATAAAGATTTTCAGTTGTTTGTTTGAGGGGAATGTTGAGCTTCGTCACTCCCGCTTGCACAGTCACACATTCTATAAGCGAAGAGCAGTATGCTATAAAATTGCCCTCCACAGTATACTCTCCAGGATCGAGTTCGATGGTATAACAACCTGATTTATTTGATTCAGCAGCTACTCTCAGTACTCCTTCCTGATAGAAGCCAATATTTCCATATGCTATGGCTTTCCCAGTGGCCGCGTCAGTCAGATTTCCACTGATGCCTGAGCCTGACAGGTGTACTCCCATCAACAATAAGAAAAGGGTAAAAGTCTTTTTCATAAGTTGTTTTGCTATAAGATGAAAAAGAAACTGGTGCCCCCTACTGCGTAGGTGGCTGAGGTGGAGGATGGTGTTGAGCGCGACTTGGGGGTAGTTAAAAATGAAGCTTAATGCAGATGCTAACATCTATCCCCTCTTTGCATTCTGACCGCAGCGAAGCGGAGCGGTAGAATCTTCGTTCTCATAACGAGAGAACTAAAAAAGTAACCCAATCACCTAGAATCTCAACCCCCCGTGCAAACCTACCCCAATATTAAATCGACTAAAGGCAAAGTCCAGTTTTCCGCCGAGATAAAAATAATCTGAAACATTATAATCATAATGCAAGCCTAATTCTGGTAAGACTTCCTTGAATCGTCTATATGACTCTCTATAGGATTCCAGTAGAGAGCCACTACTACTCAATCGCACAACATAGGCTCGATATAAAGCCATCCCTCCAGAAACAGACAAAGTAGATCTGCCAGCAGTACTAAAGGCCCAGCGAAGTCCTATTCCATATAAAGAATGCTGAATAGGATGAAAAGCAGTATTATTCCCTTCATGATCCTCGGTCAGAAAACGTCTTTCGAATTCTAATAAATCTGCCTCACTGAGTTCCTGTAAAAACCTACTAGGATCCCTATCTGAAAAACCTTTTCCTATGCTAACTTTTCCATAGAGCGCAATTCTCCGCCACAAGAAATGGCCATATTCCAAACTATAATTAGGCACTGGAGATACACCATCACCACCAAGAGATCCGACTCTGAATTCTAAAATATTCTTTGATAAATTACCCTCGTCGCTCTGTTCTTCGTCTGATCTTCCCAGTGCTGCCATCACCCGTAAACCTGCATTGATTAATTCAGGCTGAGACTGGTAACCTGCATAGACACCTAACCGAACCACCCTATTTAATTTATGAATATATTCGCCTGACAAAGCATAACCATAATCATTACGCAAACCATAGCGCTCCTGGGATGCTCTAAGGTCTACGTTATTAAATCCATCAACTGTAACATCCCATTCTACTCTAGATTGGTGGACATAGTTGGCTCCGAGTGACAGCCCTACTCTACTGTGAGTAGAAACTTTCATTTCTTTTCTCAAACCCAGACCAATACTGCGGTACTGTACCATAACATCTGACTGAAATACCACCAGACCTGGACTTTCAGAATTGTAAGCCCGCCCATCTTGCAACTGTCCAGAAGCGTAACTCAGCTGTCCATAAATGCCTCGTGTCAGATGCTTCTGTATGTCCATCCCATAACTGAGTCCGTCACCGCGATCATCGTTGCCTAATGATATCTCAGTATGGTTGCCGACAATAAGATTTTCATACTGTGCCGTCAGAAGACCACAACTGCCGATAAATATTAAAATGTATAATGCTTTCATTTTTATTCTCTGCTTAGAACTTTTTAAAATATCTGACTGCTACAAAGCCTGAGTCAAATCTCGACACAGCTCCTCTCAGACCTACTCCATTATCATTGGGCATAAAGAAGGTATAAGACAAGGCTGCCTTATAATTGGCCGTGATGCCTCGGTACTCACGCAATGTTTCTCCCTTGACAATCGACCAATTGGCCACAAGACTAGGTGCTAACTCCAAGGACACTTTATGCTTCTCGACTCTCCACAAATTGAGATGGACCCACGTCGCTAACTCTAACTCTTGATCACTAGAAAGAAAACTTGTTGATGTACCATTGATATCCCAAGCAGATGCAAAAGAAAGCTGTGGTTCTAATCCAAGTATCTTATCTATATCCCAAAAGACACCTGCACCTACATAATAACCTCTGTTAGAATTGATATCAGAAATACCCAAACTTCCTGTATAAAATAAGCGTCGCGGCTTAGGTAGCTCTACCTTAAAGTTGTCTGGCAATCTTGCTTCTTCTCGCTCGGGTCCTGCCAGCGCTTGCCTCCTTAGCACATCTAACATAATGAGCTCTGTCAAAAGCAATTGATTTGTCGATTGTTGGTCGAGAGCACTCCCTTGGTTCTCTGCATCTGATAAAGTGCTGCGCTTGTCTTGTTGAGCTGTGCTGTCTCCACCTTCTCTTCTTATTACTTCAGAAGTTGATTCAACCTGAGATGAAAATTTACTAGAATTATTTCTATCGCTTCTCTTTGGCAACTCTACCTTGTTTTTAATCACTGCATCTTGAGGCTTATTAGAATTAGATGTTGCAAGTCTTTTTGTCTTTTCTTGTTCTGCTGCATCTTTTCTTTTCCTATTAGTTCTTTCTACGCTTGAGACAAACTTTTCGTCTCTGCTTGATTTTTGTGCTATTGAATTCCTTTCAGTACTGTTCTTATCTTGTACCGCATCAGCAGATACAGCAAGGCTACTTTTGTTGAGAGGAAGCTGATTTATTTCTGCGTTGGTCTGATCATCTGCTTGAGTCATCGTACGCTTAGATGTTCCATCTTCTATAGAGACTTTTTCTGTTATTCCTTTCTCGTTGACCACAAGCTCTGACGACCAGTACACCAACTCCGACCTATGCCAAAACAGCACAGCGGCGATACTCAGAGCTAGAAAAGCTAAAAGCAACCGCATCCATCTTTTCTTATCTGTAGTACTGTCCGCTTGAGCAGGAAGTGTGCTCAATAGCTCTTCCATTTGAGACCACGCTTCTGGGTTGTAAGGTGTCTCGTGGTTCTTTAGTTTCGATCTGAAATCTTTAGAGTCCATAACCGTTCCTTTGTGGGGTTTTTAAGTTTTCTGTCATTGATTTCAGTGACTTCTTGGCCTTGGACAGCAACCACTTAGAGGTATTGCTGTTGATGCCTGTCAGTTCTTGTATCTCTTTATGCGTGTATCCATCTAGCTCATTCATACTAAAGACGAGTCTTTCTTTTTCTGGTAGCTGCTGTAAAATCTTAATTATATCTTCTGCCTCAAGCGCTGACATCATCTCTTCAAAATCTTTAGATGATACATTGTAGTCTTGCACCTCAATAGCAGTAAGATTGTCCTTGTGCTTCTTCTGGCTTCTGTAGTGATCGATGGCCGCCCGCACAAGTAGAGTCCGGGCCCAACCTAGATAATTGGTGAGGGGCTTATAAGACTCGAGACTCGTAAAGACTCGCATCATCCCTAGATTAAAAATCCAATCTCTTTCAGAATTGTCTTTGGCATAGACAGCAACAGCTGTACTCACTTTCTGATAAGTGTAACTGTACAGCTGCTGCTGAGCTTGTCGCTCTCGCCTTATGCATTTTTGGATTATATCTTGGAGCTCTTTCACTGTGGAGTCGATCTATATTGTGTGTCCTATTGTTTGATCATTACAGATTGGCAAGTGCTCATGCCCTCGTTATCGACTTCGTGCTGAAAGTCAAAAGTATACTCACCGTCTTGGTCTACAACAATCGCTCCTTCAAAGGTAACGACATCAAAATCCCCACCTTCATTTAATATTTGTCTATCTATACTGAGCGTCGAACCGACTGCAGTTCCGTGAAATAGGACATCGTCGCCGAGATCTATTGTATAATTTCCATCTACATCTCCTCGTTGTATAGATATAGTAACGCTTTCTGTGGCCTCAGCCAATTCTCCAGTACAGTCCAGTTGTGCCTCATATGTTCCTGCGAAATCTATAGGCTCTGTCATAGGCTCGTCAGAACAAGAAGCCATAATTGTCAATGTCAATGCTAGTAAAGTGATGTATTTCATTTTCTAATTTTTTATGTTCAATAAATAAATAACTAGAAGGCCTTCACTTATATATCGTGGTCCTTGGCGTTGAGGGTTGGTAAATGAGGAAATTTATTTTATGACTAATTGTAAGTTGTTGATAATCAGTTGTTTGTCAAGATCATTCCATATGGGAGGAGAGCTCATCCTTCTTGTCTCTGCCCTTACCCCTTAGTAGCATCTCTAGCCGTATATTTGATCTCAAAATAGAATCGTCTATGATCTCTGCAACAACTCCTAACCCTCAAGCTTTTTGGTTGATCCTTGCCGCTTTATTTGGTATTGTGCCTTACAGCTACTCCCAAGATACCGTCGCTCAAGGCAAAGCGCTCATAGAAAGTGCCGTAGCAGCCCACGGTGGCTCAGCCTACGAGCAAGCCCATTACCAGTTTGTATTCAGAGACAAGACCTACACCTTTCATAATGATAAAGACCTCTACGCCTACACGCGAACAAGCACCAAAAATGGACAGACGATCCTAGACAAAATGGATAATCAAGGATTTGTAAGGATGATAGATGGGCAGAAAGTAGAGCTATCACAAAAGCAAATAAATGGCAGCAGGGAGGGGCTTAACTCGGTCATCTATTTCGCAACGCTACCACACAAGCTACTCGACAAGGCAGTTAATGCTGAGTACGTCGGAGCGCAAGACATAAAAGGCAAGACCTACTCCCTTGTCCAAGTCACATTCGATCAAGAGGGTGGCGGCAAAGATTATGAGGATGTATTTATGTATTGGATTAATAAGGAGAGTCAGACGATGGATTATCTCGCCTATAGCTATAATGTCAATGGTGGCGGGGTCCGCTTCCGATCTGCTTACAATACCAGAAAGGTCGGTGGTATTTTGTTCCAAGATTATATCAATTACAAAGCAGATAAGACGACACCCTTGGATCAGTTGCCAGCCTTGTATGAGGCAGATAAGCTCAAGGAATTATCAAGGATAGTGACGGAGCAGATTAAGGTGTTGCACTAAAGTTGAAACAGATATCCAAATTATTCTCCGCAATGGATAATCATCCTTGTCGCAATATATTAGATGGTTTTTATTTTGATCGCCATCCCGAGATCCATACAGTTATGAGCTCTATGAAATCTGTGAAAGTTATTGATATGGATGGTTTATATAGAATTTTTATTAACGAACCAGAAATTGCAGTCAAGCACGTTATCCTTTGCATACTCTGTGTAATCAAATAAGTATAATCCACACGATATTAATTCGTTAGAGATTGGATTAAATTGAATTCAAAAAGAAAAAGTTGATTGGTCTTCAGAAATATTATGTGCTCTAATATCATTTCCCGAAATGTCGGACATAAATTCCTGATATCTATATCTTTCTTTTTCTAGTATTAGAAATGACTTGTCCCTCAGTTTGCTAGGACCTAACAATTTTGCTCCGAAATCAATACCACATTCGAGAGGCATATTGAATCTAGGCAAATGACTTGGGTTCAATTCAATTCTAGAAATATCATGTATAGAGTATTTTGATTGTCTTATTAAATCCTTAATCTTAACAATTCTTGTTGAACCGGAGTCTGCGGTTTCTGAAATTTTCGGTTTATATCCGAGATAAACCAAGGTGAAAAGAATGGACCTTAAAATTGGAAAATACTCATTGTCAAATGGACAATTTATAAACACATTTTTTTCGAAAGGCATTTATCTTTTTATCCGACGATCAATAGAACCGTCTTTCTTATGGATAATAATTGAGCCATCAAATGTACTGAGTTGAGAAGCTCCGTCTATTGCTTTTGTTTTTGTTTCAAATACAGCGGAAGATCTTTTGAAGCCTTCCTTCTTAATAGACCAACCTTCTTTTGTAGGAACAATATGTATTCTTCTACTAGAAGTTTTTGCGGCTTCTCTAAGAGATTTTTTATTTGTTATTGTCCTGGGCATACATAAATATAATAAAAATTAATAGAATCTCCCATTTAAGATGCACTCTTTTTGTTCTTATAAGCTTGATAACCAAATGATTATCAAGCAATTAGTCATTTGCCTCGCCGGCGGGCTTTCATTTTTGTCTTGAAACAAAAACGAAACAAAAAATTCAAGGC
>CALFUU010000010.1 GCA_937929835.1 uncultured Saprospiraceae bacterium
AACAAAGGACATCTACATTGTCATCCCTGCCAAGGATGAGGCTCCGCTTATACGGCCAGTTATCGAAACCGCATTAGGTCTTGGGTTCGTCAATATAGTCGTTGTTAATGACGCCAGCTCTGATGAAACAAAAGAAATTTGTTTGTCTTATGGCGATAATATTACAGTACTTGATCATATGATCAATCTAGGGGCTGGTGCAGCAACCAAGACGGGTATAGACTATGCCGTAGCGCAAGGTGCCGTCTATATCGCAACTATAGATGCTGACTTCCAACATAATCCCAAAGACCTTATACCGCTTATACAATGTATCGAAAACCAACAAGTCGATTTGGTAATCGGTAGTCGGTTTTTAAAGCGAAATGGCGTTCCCTTCACTAGAATACTCTTCAATATGCTCGGCAATATTGTAAACTATTTTGTGACTGGCCTTGTCATCTCAGACAGCCAGTCTGGAATGAAAGTAATGTCTCGCCGTTTTGCAGAAAATCTGACTATTACTTACAACGGCTATGAATTCTGTATAGAAATCATCAAAAACGCTAAGATCAACAAAAGTAATGTCTACGAGTATCCCATCAATGTGCTCTATACTGAAGAAACAATGGCCAAAGGGCAAAATATCTTCACAGGCTTCGAGATGGTTGGCAAACTTTTCAATCCTTTCCGCTCTTAAGCTATCTATATAAGCCTCCGCTGGGGCCACTCCATCTCTTGGTGGCTATTCTTTATGTCTGCCTTCCCCTTTAAAATGATCTTCCTTGTACCTGAATAAAACATTGAAACTGGTCAGACTACCGTAGATTCTGGTGATATACTGCTGTAGATTAACCTTCTCTTCGTCGGTGAGCTTGCTACTATTGATCCTCTGTTCCATCACACGGATACGATCTCTGACCATAACTATTTTGTGAAAGAAGGCATCGATGGGCATTTCCTTTGTTTTCAGACCATCGTCCTGTGGTTTGAGTACCAAGGTGCCACCATCCCACTTATCTCCAAGCTCCACTTTTGACTCCAAGCCATTATAGCTGCTGAGGATTCTTATCAGGGATTTTTCTGCTTCGGTAAAGCTAATGTTGGCTTCAGCGGGCAATTGCTCTATGATTTCCCATTCTGAGTAACTTTTAGGGACCAGTTTTTTGCCGTAGGTCATAAATACACAAGTGTAGGCCGCTATATCTATTCCTATAACGACACCTTCTCCATAGGCAGGGTGCTTGACCCTAGAGCCCACACCTAGAATTTCTTCATTCATGCTTTGATTATTATACTTGACGAGACCTTATTACCGTCGTCAAATATAAGATAGTAGACACCATCTGCATAATCAGAAACATCAATAGTCAATTCTTCAATGCTGTCTAGGTGGTACTCCTGCATTACTTGTCCTGTGGTCGATATGATGTGAAGATTGACCCGCTGTTGAGTCTTTTGGAACTTTACGCTTACTCTATCGGTAGCTGGGTTAGGGTAAATATGGATGGATTCAATGTCAGTCTCAATATCCTTTGTATCTGTCAATACATTTAGATTAAAGTCCCAGATTCCTCTCCCATAGGTGCCAAAACGGACCTTATTTGAGTTGGGTAAAAATTCTACACTCCAGTAGCGTTGATTAGGTGCATTACCTTGAGACAGATCTTTCCAGACCCCTTCGTTTTTGAGATATACATAAGGCCCAGCCTCAGTAGCGGCAAAGATAAATTGCTCCGTAGGATCATAGACCATCTGAAAGACCGTAGTAGGGGGGAGGCCATGCACCATTGGCTCAAAGGATTCTCCACCATCATAGGATACATACACGGCTGGGTTGTCATAACCTGAGCCCCCGATAAGAATGGTGTTCTTATTGAGATGACTGGCTAGAATGGTATTGCCATATAAGTGATGCGCATCTGCAAGGCCTGTTGTCTTTTGTTCGAAGTGTACGCCTCTGTTAATGGACTTGTAGAACTTGCCATTTGTTGTCAGGGCATAAAATTCACTTGCATCAATGTGGTTATAAGCTAGCGCACTAATATCTCCACCACTTACAGAAAAATCAAAGGGCCATTGGGTACCAAAGATTTGGGAAAAATCATCTATAGAAACATCCACAATATAAGAGCCACTTGTATTGATAAGACTGCCGCCCGCGATCAATACCGCATTCGGATTGTAGGGAGAGGTTATAATTGGCGGTATCCATACAGAAGGATTATTTAAGAGTAGATCAAATGGCTGCTGAGATACTTCAGATTGTATCGGATCAGGATAATAATACATATTTCCACCTGGATATATCGCCCACAAGCTTCTACCATAATTGGTAAATTGTAAATGGCCATAATCTCCTGCCTTGAGTTGCTTAAAGTCGATAACACCTTCTCCTAGGTCAAATGCTTTCTGAATACCTTGATCCTGAGAGCCTGCAAAGATGAAGCTCTCATTAATTGGAGAAGTTTTGACGCTATAGTATTGACTGGTATTCAGTCCCTCGGTACCGATATTGAGAAAATTAGAGCCTCTATCTGAAGATTGACTAATGCCACCGTGATTGCTGATCAGCAGTACAGGACCGTCATTATTAGTTTGTATTTCTTTGACATACATAATGTCAGCATGCAGATTGACCATAATATCTTCATAGTAGCGCCCCCAGTCATTTACTTTAGTAAAAGTAGCTCCACCATTCTGACTGATATAAGCTTCTATACCACCGATGACCATCACATTGGGATCGGAAGGAGAAACCATAAGGCCTACATCCCACGGAGTGATAGGCAGGGTACTGAGGGTAGACCAGGTCAGACCATTATTCGTCGTCGTCTTTAGGTTGTTAAAGGCGTCGTAAACGAATAACTGTGTGATACCATTAGCCTTATATACTTGGAGATTGGCTCTCCCATATTGGCCAAATCCTATAGAAGAGGAAAAGGTCAATAGGGTCAAGTTTTCTGATGCTTCTTGAAATATGTAGATATCACTACGCGTCCCAGATTTTTCTTCTATAAGAAAAAGCTCTTGACCACTATGATTTTTTGCAATAGCTACTTTATTGAGATCTCGTGCTGATAGCGTTCTTACATTACGGTAACTACTTCCATAATCATCGGAATACATTAATTCTATAGGGGCACCAGCGATGGATTGAGAGAGATAAAATATTTTTCTACCATCTTGAATAACCAATAGATTCTTTGTTCTCGGCACTCTATTTTCTGGAAGTCCTTCTGCCCGACTCCAAGTTGATTCATCGGATTCTTGATAATGTGGAATGCCACCCACACTGGTAATCAAGCGATAGCGACCACTAGTAGGGTAGACAACTTCTAGAAATCTACTGTCAAAACGTAATTGATCTTCTATAGCGTGCCAAGAGCTTCCATCAAGGGCACTCTGCCAGAGTGAACCTCCATCTGAGATAGCTACAATATTGTCCGCAATTTTATTGTAAGCAGTAGCCAGCATACTACCTGCCTGATTGTTACTCCCTTTTTCTGTCCAGTAGCCTTCGATGCGACTATCTAACGTTACGGTTTCTGGCCCTTTTGATAGTTTATAGTTGTTGTATTTGTGGTAAGTATTTTCCAATTCTATACTGCGCCAGTCTGTTTCTGGTGCACTGGAGTGAGTCGCCTCAAACCAAGCCTTCTTGAGGTCTTTAGTACTGCCATCCTCCATATTCTCCGGGATCTCTATACCATTGGTAGGTCTAGGATGCTCGACTGTAGGTGCTGAAACTTCTTTTGGCTTGAGACCAATAAGTATACAACAGATCAATATGAATGGAAATAAATATTTCACTATGTGGATTATCATTTGTCTACACCTAAGGCTTAGTCACTAAAAGCCAATAATAGCTTCATCTACTAATGTCTTAGTTCATTGAGGTGTATCCAGCTCTTAACTTTAATTAACAATCTTAAGACTTGAGTAACATCTGCAAATGCTACAGACTTCACACTACTTAAGCCTCCTTAGGGTATTAGGAAGCGAGGATCAGATAAGTTGCAATTGCAATAGGTAGTGTCAGACATCTTATATAACGAACAATGCGCTTGAGTTGCTGCTATTGTTGAGGATTTTTTTGGAAGTTATTTGGACTTGGTCGCTCTTAGCATTTCTCTCTTCTTGCCAGGGCCATTAAGTCGCTCTACACCATAGCCAAGACCCTGGAGCATTCTTCTAAATGCACCTTGAGTACAGTAGGTTACTAAGATGCCGCCTGGGTTGAGCGCTTCGTAGAGGGGACGGTGTATTTTTTCAGTCCAAAGCTCTGGTTGACTGCTAGGCGCAAAGGCATCGTAATAGATAAGATCATAGGTCCGATCAAATTGATGCTCATCTATAAGACCCCTCAGTTTTCTAAGCTTAAATTGGGAGCCGATAGAAATCTCTTTGTTCCATGCGCTAGTATGCAACTGAGACAAACGATCTTCTGACTTGTTAGTGGAGAGAAGGTAATCGTAGTTAAGATCTTGTGTGATAGACTTATCTAGAGGGTCACTTTCGATACTATCATAATTGATTGATAGCTTTAAGTGCTCTGCGTCTAGAAGGGTAAGGAAGGCATTGAGGCCTGTGCCAAACCCCATTTCGAAGATAGAAATCTGTTCTAATCCTTTGCGGTAGGTCTTATATAGACCAGCAGATATAAATACATGCGTCGATTCCTCAACGGAACCAAATAAGGAGTGATAGTGAGCTTTATATTTCTCACTATAGACGGTATGTGAATTGTCCTTGGTGACAAGGAGACTAGTAGACAAATGGCTTGGGTTCTACTTAGAAAAAGGAAGTACTGTCTTGACAACCTTAAAGTTGTTTGGACATCCCACACCTTTCTTAGCACAAGAACTGAATACCGTCAATACAATCAACAACGTAAATATTTTGGCGATGACGTTTAACTGATTTTTACGCATATTTAAATTTTAATTTGTTTTTCTAAAACGGGTGCAAATATATGCCCAATTGGTATATCAATCCACTCTTTGTCTATCATTTGCTGAAATCAGAAACGTGAGATACTATCATTTAATTGCCCTAGGTGGGAGTGTTATGCATAATTTGGCAATAGACCTGAAGGATGCAGGGCATAAGGTTACTGGTTCGGACGATGAGATCTATGAACCCAGTAGAAGCAGATTGTCCGAATACGGACTATTGCCTAGTGAGATGGGCTGGCATCCTTCTAGAATTTCCGAGGATATAGATGTCATTATTCTCGGTAAGCACGCCAAGAGTGATAATCCCGAATTGCTCAAAGCCATAGAACTGGGCCTTCCCATAATGTCTTTCCCAGAATTTGTCTCCCTACACTCTAAGGCACAAAAGAAAATTGCCATAACAGGCAGTCACGGCAAGACGACAACGACCTCGATGGTGATGCACGTCCTCAAACAAGAAGGACTAGATTTTGATTATCTAGTTGGTGCACAGATCCAAGGCTTCCAAAAAATGGTCCGTATATCTGGTGCGCCTATCCTCATAGTCGAAGGAGACGAGTATCCGAGCTCTTGTCTCGATAATAGAGCCAAAATGCTACACTACAAAGCTGATATAAGCGTCATCACTGGAGTGGCTTGGGATCACGTCAATATCTACAAGACCTATGCTGACTACCTCGGCATCTTCGAGAATTATCTAAAACAAAGCCCCGAGGGGTCTAAAATCTTCTTTGATCAAACAGATGAAAATCTGACCCAACTTATACTTGCAGATGCCTATCAGGCCACGCGAAAGGGCTACACTGCTTTAATGACAAATAGAAAGGGCGCTATAGTCTATAATGATGTAGCTTACCCGATTCAAGTATTCGGTGAGCACAACCTCAAGAATCTCCACGCTGCACTCCTCATTTGCCAAGAGCTAGATATTTCTGCTGAGAGATTTTTACAACATATAGGTTCCTTTACCGGAGCAGCTAAGCGCTTAGAATTGCTCTCTGAAACTGAGGATAGAGTCATCTATAAAGACTTTGCCCATGCACCCTCCAAGGCCAAAGCCACCGCCGAAGCAGTTCGCAGCAAATACAAGCACAAGAAGATAAAAGCCATCCTAGAGCTCCACACTTTTTCGAGCTTATCCAAGGACTTTATCCCACATTACAGGGGGACCCTAAATAGTCTAGATGAAGTAGCCGTTTTCTATGATCCAGCTGCGATGAAACTCAAGCGGATGCCGGACTTGGATAAGTCGATGATAGCCAATGCTTTTGCCCACCCTCAATTACAGGTACTCAGTAGTTTGGAGGAGCTAGAGACCTATTTAAAAGCAGATATGGACGATTATCAGGTCTACCTCATTATGAGCTCTGGCAACTTAGGTGGCCTATCCCCCTTAGATATCCTAAAGGGCAATGAATGATATGTTAATTTGCTATTTTTGCGCCACTAAAAATTAAAACAGCGATGTCAAGAATCATTACCCTTAGAGATGCCTTAAGAGAGGCGATGAGCGAAGAGATGAGAAGAGACGAATCCGTCTTCTTGATGGGTGAAGAAGTAGCCGAGTATAATGGGGCCTATAAGGTCAGTAAAGGGATGCTGGATGAGTTTGGTCCTAAGAGAGTAATCGATACACCGATTGCAGAGTTAGGCTTTGCAGGAATTGGAGTAGGAGCGGCTATCAATGGACTGAGACCTATCGTCGAGTTTATGACGTGGAACTTTGCTGTTTTGGCTTTTGATCAGATCGTGAATAATGCGGCAAAGACCCTCTCTCAGACAGCTGGAGATTATACTTGTCCTATTGTATTTAGAGGACCATCGGGGTCTGCAGGACAGCTCGCTCAGCAGCACTCTCAGACATTTGAGAGTTGGATGGCCAATTGCCCAGGACTTAAGGTTATCTCCATCGTTGACCCTAAAGACGCCAAAGGATTGATGAAATCTGCCATTAGAGATGAAGATCCTATCTGCTTTATGGAGTCAGAAATGCTTTACGGTCATAAAGGAGATGTACCGACGGAAGAGTATCTCACTCCTATAGGCAAAGCCGCAGTCAGAAGAGAAGGAACCGATGTCACTATCGTTTCTTACAATAAGATGATGTTAGTAGCTGAAGAAGCAGCAGAAGAGTTAGCTAAAGAAGGCATCTCCGCTGAAGTTATAGATCTAAGAACGATCAGACCTCTAGATCATCATACGCTTGTAGAATCTGTCAAAAAGACCAACAGAATGGTTGTGGTAGATGAGAGCTGGCCATTTGCTGGTGTATCTGC
>CALFUU010000011.1 GCA_937929835.1 uncultured Saprospiraceae bacterium
GAAGGTTGTTGCTGAGACAGTCAAGCACCCCTATAATTAATCTGAGCCAGTTTCCCGTAGGCGCCTACCTACTGAGAGTGACAGATACACGAGGCGGTGGCTCTATAGTGGAGCGCATCATCAAGTATTAATATGGTAGACTTGAGTATGTAGGGTGGCAGCCATTTTCTAAGCATAGTTGTTATTCTCTACTAACAGATAAAATCAAAAAAGCCCTAGTTGCGTACAGCATCGCCGAGAGATCTCCGTTCTCGTAACGCCTTCGCTTATGTATTAGGGGATAAAAATGTTATTTTATTCTAGCTAAGATTTGGGTGCTTAACGGTTGTTACATCTAGACTTAGTGAGTTTGTCGCCGATTCTGATGAATCGGTTCTTTCTTTTCAATGGTCCGTTTAGGACCATTGATCCGCCGTTGGCGGACCAGTCAGTCATCCTCTAACTCCCCGAGGGGAGAACCGCTACCCGCATTTGTCTGAATTAGGATTTTTAGGATTATAGGATTTCAAGAAACAAATTTTTTCATCTCGAGCATCGCCGAGAGATCTCCGTTCTCGCAACTCCTCCGCTTATGTGTTGAGTGATAATAATGTAATTTTTTTCAAGCAAAAAGAAGTATGCTAATCAGTTTTACACCAATGCCGAGTGCCAAAGTGAAACCTCAATTATAATTCTGCTTAAATTAGAAAGGGAGTTGTTGAAAGAAATTTTCTCAATACGAGAACGGAGATTCCTCCACTCCGCTGCGCTGCGGTCGGAATGAAAAAGGAAAGGAGGTTGTTGTTTTTTTTTGTATCGAGAAAATCAAAATGTTCTACTTTGTAAAAAGCACTATTATCTGTTCTCTATAATCTATTCTCTAAAAAAAACTAAACCCAACTGTGCACTATGCACTACTCACCTATGCACTAAAGACTGACTATGTACTAAAGAATGCTCTACACTAAAAATAACCTATATTAAAGTCATTATGCATAAGATAAAGTATTACTTTCCTTACTTCCTCTTCTTCATCTTGACGCCAGTCATAGTACAAGCCCAAGATAGCTTTATAAAAAAGTATGGCCTAGGGTCTACTTGCTTGACGAGCTACACTATAGACAACTACGAGGATGGGAGTTATCTTATAGCTGGTCTTAAGGTAAACAATGACACTATCTTATATTTATTTGTCGGACTTGTGGATGATCAAGGCGACATCCTACAATATGACAGCATTCCACAAGTCGATTATCTTATACTCATCAATCTGAATAACGACTTTAATCTTATAGGCGATAGCGCTTATTATTATTCTAATAGTCAAGCAAGAACAATGTTCTATAGATATGATATTCTTGAGAACAATTTGGTGCCCACAGATACGCTGACGTTATTGGAAGATTATTGGCTTAATTCTAGGGACTTTATAAGTACAGGTCCTACAAATTATATCATTGCAGGTCAAGAGGGAATGCCGGGTGAACGGCAAAACATTGGGTTGCTTAAGGTGGATGGCGATAATAGAGTATTTCATACACTGGACAATCCAACTGGGCACAATCTGATCAGAAGGATGTATGACAATGGGGATGGGACTTTTGATGTGCTTTCAATGTATAATACGCCAGGTATATCTACAGTTAATGTCCATACTTTTAACAGTGACTTAGTCTTACTTGATTCTATAATTGGAGATGAGGATATTTTTAGAGCAGAATTTACTGATGCAATAAAAGATCGCATAAGGACTATGTATATGGCTGTAGGTTTTATGATCCTGAGGCACAAGGCTTAGACTCATCGTTGAAACCTATGATCTCGAAGATATATAAGGATGGCAGTCAATGGGATCGGGTTATCGGTAGAACTGTGAATTCCGATGGAATTATTTCAGGATGGTTTGGGCTCACAGAGGCAATAGAAGGGGATGGTTATGTGGCAGCAGGCACAATGTTTATCAATGCGCCGTTGTCGTTAGATACAGTTAAGACTTTTGGGGCTCTTACAAAATTGAGTTTAGATGGAGATAGTCTTTGGTATAGGGAATTTTCTACTATAGATACCACTATTGCCTTCACAGAATTTAGGGATGTCGTTGCTGCGAAAGATGGCTATATGATTATTGGAGATGAGCGCTGTTTTCTAGGTTTCACAGGTTGCGATAGATTGAGCAGTCTACTCATCGTCCGCACGGATGCAGAAGGACGTGTGCTCCCAGACAGTACCAGTGCCGTGGTTACAATTGATGCTGAGAGACATCTTACAGCTTACCCTAATCCTTTTACAGAAGAACTCTATCTGCAACACGAGCTAGGCAGATCCGCTAACTATCGGCTTGTAGATATCTCTGGACACGTGCTCATAGAGTTGGAAGCAGAAGCACCTATGCATACGTATAAGATACCGGTGACCAGCTATGTTGCGGGGCCTTACTATATTCAGTTATGGGAAGCGGGAGAGTTGCGTGGTACGGTTAAGGTGGTAAAACAGTGAGTGTAGCTCTGCAAGTAACTATACTGTATTAATCATACTCTGCTTGAATAGAAGTGAAGTTGTAGAAATAAGTTTTCTCAATACGAGAACGAAGATTCCTCCACTCCGCTGCTCTGCGGTCGGAATGAAAAGAGGTGAGGAGTTGGTTTGATATATATGATTTTCTTTGTGGAAACATATTTTTTTTCATCTCGAGCATCGCCGAGAGATCTCCGTTCTCGCAACGCCTTCGTTTATATATTAGGGGATAAAAATGTAATTTTCTTCTATTCTTCTTAAACTAGAAAGGAGTTGCATAAAGAAATTTTCTCATAACGAGAACGGAGATTCCTCCACTTCGCTTCGCTGCGGTTGGAATGAAAAAGGAGTGGGTAGTTGTCTTGTTTGTCAAATAAACAAAAGGAAGTTTTGCTATAGAGACTCTATGATGCGCTAGCTTCTGACTCTCCGAGGGGACAACCGCATCCCGGCACTATAATCTGTTCTCTTTTATCTATTCTCAAAAAAAACTATGCACTATGCACTACCCAACTATGCACTAAAAAATCCACTTCGTTGCGCTGCGGTCGGAAAGAAAAAGAGTTGGTTGTTGGTTTGTTAGATAGCCTAAAGAAAGTTTTCAAAAATGAATCTCTGCTACGCTACCCTCTAACTCCCCGAGGGGAGAACCGCATCCCACACTTTTACCTGTTCTCTATAATCTATTCTCTAAAATACTAGACCCAACTATGCACTCTGCACTACTCAACTATGCACTAAAGAATGCTATGCACTAAAAATCTATTATCTTTTATCTAAGAAGCCAAGCCCTTGAGCTGAGCCTTAGTATTCTCTCCTCCGACTATCCATATCCCTAAAGTGCGCTCTATTGGTGATGCTGTCATTTGGAATCGTAGCTGTAGAATTACAATCAGAAATTACAATCTCCACGCGTCGGTTGTATTTCATTTGTTCTTCTCTTTTAGCTTTGGGGAAAATCATTTGCCAGTTGCCGTAGCCTCGGGCGAGTAGGCGAGAAGTGTCTATGCCGATATCAACCAAGGCATCGTGGACTTCTAGTGCTCTAGCGATAGAGAGTTGGTGGTCGTAGTCGCCTACCTTTAGTTTGGGAAGGTTGGGGACATTAACGTGGCCGGCAATTTCTATGCACTGCTCCTGGTTGGTTGTCATAAATCTTTTGAGGTGCTCAAGTGACTTGAATGAAGTGGGCAGCATAATACTTTTGTTGCCGACAAAGAGCATATTTTTTAAACTGAATTTCTTGCCGGCTTCTATTTTGGAAAGAGGAATTTTGAGATTGATGTCGCGGTGGGCTTCTGTTATCTTTAGTGTCTTAGAGGCGATGAAGTGGTCCTTGGCGACGACTTCTATGTCTACGGGTGCATTGCTGGGCGAGAGAATCTTGAAGCGTCCTAGAGAATCTGTCGTTGCGGTGCTTTCGAAGTCTTTGGAGCGCAATTGTATTTGAGCTGGAATACCTTTTTTGGTGGCCTCTGAGGCGATAGTGCCTTTGAGATAGAGTTGGTTGATTTCTTTTCGTTGCTTTGTGAGGAGTTGGACGACGACTCTTCTGTTGAGTTGTCTGCTTGTCTCATCTTCTGCTTGGGCGACTCGTTGTGTCTCACCATAATAATTAGAGCCGATAGAAGCTGAAGGGATATTGTGTTGTTCTAGAAAGCTGACGACTGAGGCTTTTCTTTTTTGAGAGAGGGCAAGATTGTAAGCTGCATCACCGACTTCATCTGTATGTGCATCAACTAAAAAAGTAAAAGTATCTAGACTGTCTGTGATTGCTATGAGCCGTAGGAGTTTAGGGAGATCATCTGCGGTCAGTACAGACTCTTCCGAATCAAAATAGATGGTTGCTTCTGAATGTACTCGGACATTGTCAGCTTCTTGCCCCAATAGGTGCCAGGTTGAGAGTATGAATAGCAGAGAGATTTTAAAGGATTTCATAAAGATCACTTGTTCAGCTTATTCAAATAGGAAACAGTTGTAAAGTGTTCTGCATTTATCTTCTCAACCCTCCTTAGCAATGTTGCGCTGGCAGGTCCAAAGACTTCTAGACTCACAAAGGATCGGAATTCGTCTAGTCGAGGTGCAAAGGGCTTATAGTTGTCAAAGTGAAAAAGGACGGCTTCGGAGTTCTCATAAGTTTCTAGGACCTTAATGGTGTCCGTAGACGCTGAGATGTACCAATCATACTGCAACATCCCCTTTTCTGTCTCTGCACAATGGGCTTGTAGGGCCTGGACGGTTTCCTTGAGGCCATCTAGCTTATTGTCCAAGAGGCGAAGTGTGGCGCTGAGGATAATTCTGTCTTCCATAGGTTCCAAAGTTAAGTATACGCCAGTGCAAGAACCATTCTCTTGAGTCTCATTCTCGACATCTCACTTTCCCCAACCACGTCTCACTTCCCGCAATTGCTACAGATGTCGGGCTTTCTGAGACGATAGTGGGGGTGTAGAGCCCTAGTTTGGGACAGAACCATATCTATGCGCTCCAAGACAAAATATCTCTTCTATATACTCGCAGCTCTGCTGGTGTGCCTCTTTGTGAGCACCCTCGATGCAGAGGCCTTGGTCGAGCATTATCATAGGATGGGGTGGCATTTTTATGGTGTAATGGCGATTTCTCTACTGGCCTACACCTTTGCGACGCTGGGCTGGTTGTTATGCCTTGATCAGCTGATGCGGTGGTCCCAGTTTAAGCCCTATTTCTTGGCGAGACTGGTGGGTGAGATATTCAGTACGATCAATCCGACAGGGATCTTGGCTGGTGATGCGCTGAAAATCCATCTACTGGTCAAGCAGGGAGAGTCTCGTCATAGGGTCGTGGAGTCTGTTACGGTCTCTCGGGTGCTCCTTTGGGTCAGCTTTGTAGTGGTCCTAATGGGGACTCTGATGCTGTTTTTTGCGGGTAAGATCGCTTCTACGGTTGCCTTTTTGCTCCTGAGTGCTGTGTTGATGGCGGGTGCGGTGCTGCTCTTGGTGCTACTCTTTCATCCTAAGACCTACATCTATAGTGTGGTTAGGCGTCTTCAGAGCTGGACCGATTGGACTTGGTTGGGAGAGCGACTGCCACAGTTGCTGGCCTATAACAATAATACGGTACTCATCTGGCAGAATCATAAGCAGAAGTTGCTGATAGCGATAGGCTTGTTTGGCATACACTACTTACTCGGGGCATTGGAGTTTCAGTATATCCTCTGGAGTCTCGGTGTGCATATAGATTTTAGCATGGCTGTCTACTTGGAGGTCGCCACTTCTTTTTTGCGGAGTGTAATGGCCTTTATTCCAGGGCAGGTCGGTGTAGAGGAGTATGGT
>CALFUU010000012.1 GCA_937929835.1 uncultured Saprospiraceae bacterium
AGCAATACAATCTCTCAACTCTGTACAGTGAATGTATCAGGAGCGGGAGCAGCAACGGTTACATGTCCTGTAGTGAATATCGATTGTGATGAAGCAGCGGCATTTGTACCAGGAGCGGCGACGTTCACAGGTGCATGTGGAAACAATGGAACTGTGACAGGAAACATAACAGCACCATATAGTGGCTGTGGAACAGGCACTATCGGCGTAACATATTCAGGAACGGACAATTGTAATAATGCAATCTCTCAACTTTGTACAGTGAATGTATCAGGTGCTGGGGCAGCAATAATTACATGTCCAGTAGTGAATATCGATTGTGAAGATGCAGCGACATTTGTACCAGGAGCGGCGACGTTCACAGGCGTGTGTGGCAACAATGGAAGTGTAAATGGAACGATATCAGTACCATATAGTGGTTGTGGAGCTGGAACGATCAGCGTCACTTACTCTACCACTGATAATTGTAATAATACAATCTCTCAAGTTTGTACAGTGATTGTATCAGGTGGAGCAGAGGCAACAATTACTTGTCCAGTAGTTACAATAGATTGTGAAGATGCAGCGACGTTTGTACCAGGAGCGGCGACGTTCTCTGGCGCATGTGGAAACAATGGAACTGTGACAGGAAACATAACAGCACCATACGGTGGCTGTGGATCTGGAACTATCGGCGTAACATACTCTGGTACGGACAATTGTAGTAATACAATCTCTCAACTTTGTACAGTGAATGTATCAGGTGGAGGTGCTGCGGTTATTACTTGTCCAGTAGTGAATATCGACTGTGAAGATGCAGCGACATTTGTACCAGGAGAGGCTAGTTTCTCCGGAGCATGTAATAATAGTGGTACTGTCAATGGAACCATCAATATGCCATACACTGGCTGTGGAACAGGATTCATTGGAGTAACCTACGAAGGTGTTGATAACTGCGGCAATGATATTTCTCAGACATGTACAGTCAGTGTGACAGGTGCAGGTCCAGCAATAGTAACTTGTCCAGTAATTCAGCCGATAACTTGTTCTGAAGTACCAGGATTTATACCTCCAACAGCTTCATTCTCAGGTTCTTGTAATAATGCAGGAAGCTTGAATGGAAGCATAGTAGCGACCAATAGTGGTTGTAACGGCGGTACAATGACAGTAGCTTACAACGGCGTAGATAACTGTGCCAACACATTGAGTACTGAATGTATCTTTACTATAGAGCCTTGCGGTTCAGGTCAAGATGTTATCGAAAACAGACAAATCTGTGCCGGTGACCAGTTCATATGGAATGTAGATGGACAAATCTATACAACCGAAGGACAGTTTATTGTTCCTGGAGTGGACGCGAATGGATGTACGTTCAATAATATATTGAACCTAAGTTTCTTTGCTGTCACTATGGATCAGATGACAACTGACTTCGAATGCGAAGGCACGCCATATATCTGGGCTGTCAATGGAGAAACGTATACTGAGACTGGAATCTTTGTTGAAGAGTCAATAGATGCCAATGGTTGCATATTCAGACAAATACTTAATCTTACGATTGTACCACTTGGTCAAGATGTAGTGACAAATGCATTCTTCTGTCCTGGTGAGACATATACTTGGAGTGTAAATGGCGTGACATACGATATGCCAGGTACGTTTACTGAAGTATCTACTGATGCATGTGGCGGAAACTTTGTCTTAGTCTTAGGAATGTATCCTGATGTTGAGGACGAAAGATCTACTGAAACAATTTGTGAAGGAGAAGCATTCTTCTGGCCAGTTATTGGTGAGATGTTGACTATCGAAGACACTTATTCAGTAGAGAGAACAGATGTCAACGGTTGTACTTACAATATCATCTTAGACTTGATTGTCAGCGAAGGATTGACTTGTTCTACGACATCATCACCTTCAGGATGTGATCCTACGGGTACAGCGACAGTCACGACAATAGGAGGATCAGGAAACTACACTTACCTATGGAGTGACGATCAGATGACATCTGTAGCGACTGGTTTACTACCAGGCAACTATTCAGTTACTGTATCAGATTCTAATGGTTGTTCTACAGTATGTACTGTGGATGTAGAAGGTACTACTGGTTTAAGTTGCGAAACAACATCTACACCTACAAGATGTGGTGAGATGGGTACAGCAACAGTAACAACAACAGGTGGTACTGGCATATACACATACTTATGGAGTAATGGAGAAGTAACTCCTGTAATTACAGGCTTACAAGCAGGTAACTACTCTGTGACATCGACAGATTCAGAAGGATGTAGTACAGTATGTACAGTAGAAGTGACAGCAGATAGTGTACCGACTTGTACGACAGTGAGCTCTCCAGCAACTTGTGGAGAAGAAAACGGTACAGCTACAGTTACAGCCCTAGGCGGTGCTGGTGGTTACACTTATGAGTGGTCTGATGGTCAGACCGGTTCAGTAGCTATTGACTTGCCAGCAGGCTTGTATAGCGTCATAGTAACTGACCAAGATGGTTGTTCTACAACTTGTACTGTTGAAGTAACTGGAATCCCAGCACCTGTATGTGAAGTGTCAAGTACACCAGCAGATTGTGGAAACGCAATTGGTACAGCAACAGTAGTTGCAAGCAGTGGTACTCAACCATACTCTTACGAGTGGAGTACAGGGGCTACAACGAGTACTGTAACTGGTCTCCCTTCAGGAGTGTATATGGTTACAGTGAGAGATGCGAGAGGATGTGAAACGATGTGTGTAGCGACTGTAGGATCTACAGGAAATGCTCCTCAGTGTACTATTACAGCAACAGATGTGACTTGTGGAGATGCAAACGGAACTGCTATGGCAAGTGCAACTGGTGGTTCAGGAGGATATACTTACCTCTGGAACACTGGTGATACAGCTGCTAGTCTGACAGGACTCAATGCAGGCTTATACTCTGTAACTGTTACAGATTCTGCAGGATGTGATGTTGTTTGTACGACGATGATAGAATCGATAGGAGGACCATCTTGTACAACTTCAGTAGTTGATGCAGAATGTGGTATTAACTCAGGTGCAGTGTTTGCAAGTGCAGCAGGTGGTACAGGTCCATATAGCTTTATCTGGAGTACAGGTTCTACTTCATCCACAATTTCTGGATTGAGTGCTGGAACTTACTCAGTGACTGTAACGGATGAGAAAGGATGTCAGACAGTATGTGAAGCAGTTGTATTGACTAGTGGAGCCAATTGTGGTGAGATAGGATCTCAAGTATGGAACGATCTTAACGGTGATGGCATCTATGATCCTACCAACGAACCAGGTCTACCAGGTGTAACAGTGACCTTATACGATTCAAATACAGGAGAACCAATTACTTCTCTAATATCAGGACCGGACGGAGAGTACTGCTTTACAGGTTTACCTGCGGGTGACTACTATGTAGGATTCGATGTGAGCTCTTATGTAGGCTTTATCCCTACTACAGCAACTGGTGAGCCAGGAGGTAGTGATGTAACAGGTGACAACGGATTCAATACGACTGATGACTTTACACTTATAGGTGGCCAGAATAACAAAGATGTTGATGCTGGTTTCTATATGGGCGGAACGATTGGTAACACTGTATGGTGTGACAATGTCGATAGTTTAGCCTTTAGTTCTAGAAATATCCTCGATGCAGGAGATACTAGAGTAGAAGGTGTAGAAGTAAGACTTTACAGTATTGATATTAATACAGGTACAGAAGTGTTAGTCGAGACAACCTTTACAGATGAAGAGGGTTCTTACTTATTCTCTGAGCTTCCACTTGGTAACTATCAAGTAGAATTCTTCATTGAAGATGATAAGTTCTTCGTTTCTTCTAATGCAGGACTTGATGACAATATCGATGGTGACGTTATCACAGAAAGATTAGCCAATGGAATGAGAATCGGTAGAACGATGACATTCAGATTGACAGCTAGTGAAAACAATTTGACAATCGATGCAGGTACATCTACAGAAGCTCCATTGACACTTGAGTTACTTGACTTTGATGGTGTATGGAATGTAGAGTCTAGAATGTCTAACCTATTCTGGTCTACATCTGTAGAAATCAACTCTGACTACATCGCAGTAGAAAGAACTCAAGACTTAGGTGGAGAGTTTGTAGAAATGGGTAGAGTAAAAGCTCAAGGTAACACAGCGGCAACTACTCAGTACACATTTGATGACGATCAAGTATTTGATTCAGGAATCTACTACTACAGATTGAGATTGGTTGATCTAGATGGTTCATACGCTTACAGCAAGACAATTGCACTAGAAGTAAGAATGGATGGTGCTGATCAAGACATCAAGATCGGTGTATATCCGAATCCAGTAATTGAGAACTTGAATATCGACATCGATGTTGAGCGAGCTTCAAATGTCAAAGGTGGCATCTACGATGTTATCGGACAGTTGATACAACCTCTTGAGATTACAAGATTAGAAGGTGGTAAGACGACTATCTCAGTGAATGTTTCTGATATTCCAGTAGGTACTTACTTACTCAGAATTGATATAGACGAGCAAGTGTATTTTGAAAAAGTTTCAATCATAGAATAAGATTGATATTTATCAGAATTTAGATAAAAAGGGGAGTTCTTCGGAGCTCCTCTTTTTTTATGCACTATAATGAAGTGTAGTCGTCTCAGATAATAAAGCACAGATCTAAAGGAGGAACGGGTAACTTATCGGGGAATACTCAGTCTATATATTATAGCTTAGACTTCTATGGTAAAATCATTGTGCTTCAGAACCAAAAATTACTTGACCATTCTTGTTATTGCCTCTTGGGTATACCTACCGATCAGCAAAGCAGTGGCTTGTTGTAGTACCCCTACACAAACCTTAATAGAATTACTCAACACTAAGGATACATCTCTACACATATTTACTGGCAAAGTCCTGAAGACTATCAAAGTGGATGAATTTGCGAGTCTAGTAGAAGTCACCCAAAAATTAAAAGGTCATCCTAAGGATACCATACTACTGCATACAGGAGGCTTTTCTTCTGCTGGCGGCAAATATCTGGAGCCGGGTTCTCAGCATTTCATTGTTTCTCGTAATCGAGATGGGTTCTCCTATTATGCCTATGTCTGCGATATATATTCAGCGCCCTTATCCATCAATAAATTGGCCCTGTTTGTTGATCACCAAGATTTTATTGGAATGTATCGGTTGAAAAACGTTCTTAAGTATTATCAATATCAATACCAAAAGTATACGGGTAAAGTAAAGTTTATAATGGATGATAAGATAGTAGCTGAGGGCGCTTTTGACGAGGGTCAGCCCACTGGGGAGTGGCGATATTTTCAGTCCAACCAAGATGGTGAGATGCAACCCTTCAGTATTGCTAACTACGATAGAGGTCAGCGCTCAGGACGCTACGTCCGATATGGTTGGAGGTCTGACTATAAAAGCTACGAAGCTTTCTATGTAGATAATCAAGTGGTTTCTGCTAAGATGTGGAGACGCAAATCTCAGCAAATCAGTAGTAGTCTAAAATACACGTATGATAAGGAGCAAACCACCATAGAGGATATCCAATATGATGCTACGGGCAGAGTTGTAGGGCAATCTACCTGGGTGCGCCATACATTAGCTCATAACTTAAAGTTAAGATACCAACACGGTTATGCCTTTCAGGTAGATAAAAAGACTGGTCTGACTTCTAGAGGTGAATATTATTATGGCGCAAAGGTAGGAGACTGGAAACAATACAATGATGCAGGAGACCTTATAGACTCGACAGTATATCCTTATCCTAATAAGTATGAGGAGAACGATCTGACAGCTTATCGGGAGTCAGGCGTAATAAAGCAATCCATTAGATATAATCATCAAGGTCATAAGATTTTTGTTGTTCAGTATGACAAAAAGGGGACTCCCTATATGGTAAAAACTGTCTCACAAGATGGATGGGTCACTCAAAGAAATTTCTCTAAGCATGGCCGCTCGGAAACCTATTATAGAAATAATAAGCGAGAAGGTCTCCAGACCAGTTATAGAGCAGACTCAACACTTTCTTACTCGACCAGATACAAGTGTGGCCTAAAACACGGCCCTCAAAAGGAGTACTATAAAAACGGAAATCTCAAATCTGAGAAAAATTATGTCAACAACTTATTAGTTGGAGAGGAACACTTCTACAAGAATAATGGAGAGTTGCTTTGCACAAATTTTCGGGATCAGTACGGATGTCTTCAAGGTGCCTATGCGCTATATGTAGATGGTGTACTCAGATCGGAAGGAAAATATCTGGATGGGTACAAGGTCGGAGAATGGAAAGAGTATAGATCTTATAATACGGATAAATACAGCTATATCGTCCATAAATATCGAGACTTACCTGAGCATTCCAGTGCCTCAAGAGTAGAGCAGTTAATAGTTACGGAGTATTATAATGATAAAGGAGAGAAGATCTCTCGATAACTACCCAATCCGCCCCCAATCTTTAAATCCCTTATTGAGCTGATGTAAGTACTTATTAAGAATTGCATTGTCAGGACTCTCCAGAAGAGGATCATTTTTGAGAACTATGGACGCTATACTTCTCGCCGTATCTAAATAATCTTGATCTTCGCTCGCATTGAAAAGTCTAAACTCTAGACCTCCACTCTGCTGTATCCCTTCTATGTCCCCAGGTCCTCTCAGATTGAGGTCTTCTTCGGCAATTTTAAATCCATCATTGGTGTTGGTCATTATTTTGATTCTAGCTTTGGAATTTTCACTCAGCTTAAAGCTTGACAGCAGCAGACAATAAGATTGCTTCCCGCCTCTGCCCACACGACCACGTAACTGGTGCAACTGTGATAGACCAAAGCGCTCGGTATTCTCTATAACCATTACTGTAGCGTTAGGTACATTGACGCCGACTTCGATCACGGTGGTGGCTACCATTATCTGCGTCTTTCCTTCTGCAAAGCGCTTCATTTCTGCATCCTTATCTGCTGGCTTCATCCGACCGTGCACAATACTGATCTGAAAGTCAGGTCTTGGAAAAAAATCCAGCAGCCTCTCATAGCCCTGCTGTAAGTTGGCGAGATCTAACTTCTCAGATTCTTCTATGAGTGGATAGACCACATAGATCTGGCGACCTTCTTTGATCTGCTGATGCATAAACTCCAGAATCTGTGGCCTATGCTTTTCATATTTATGCAGAGTTATAATTTCCTTTCTTCCAGGCGGCAATTCATCTATAACGGATACATCTAGATCACCATATAAAGTCATCGCCAAAGTCCTAGGAATAGGTGTCGCCGTCATCACCAATATGTGTGGTGGATTCTCATTTCCCTTAGTCCAGAGTCGTGAACGTTGGACGACACCAAATCGATGTTGCTCATCTATAATGGATAATCCTAACTTATGAAACTTGACAGGCTTCTCTAGTACGGCGTGAGTACCTATAAGTATATCCAAATCTCCAGCCTCTAGATGCCTCAGCAAATCTGCTCGTGTTCTACCTTTGACACTACCAGAGAGAAAAGCTACTTTGATACCGAGCCCCGAAACACTTTCGGATATAGACTTATAGTGTTGCTGTGCGAGTATCTCAGTAGGGGCCATCATCACACATTGCAACCCACTATCTAGTACCATCAACATCGACATCAGGCCGACCATCGTCTTACCCGAACCCACATCTCCTTGGAGAAGTCGATTCATCTGTGCGCCTGAGCCGAGGTCTTGTCTGATTTCTTTCAGTACTCTCTTTTGTGCCCCAGTGAGTTCAAAGGGTAATTTTTCATTGAAGAACTTATGGAAACTTTTACCAAGAGCTTTTATGGGTATACCTCTAAACTTGAGGCGTCGATAATTTTTGTTGAACAGCATCCGCAATTGAAAGAAGAAGACTTCTTCAAATTTGATTCTCTTTTGAGCCTGTTGGAGTGAGGCCAAGTCTGGAGGCAAGTGAATCCACTTCAGCGCTTGATACTTCGAGATGAGTTGTAGTTTCTCAGTGAGGTAGGGCGGTAGATTTTCTTGGATATCGTCCGTCTTTAATCTGCTGATGATTGTCCTAATGGCATTCTTTCTGACTTTACCATCAAAGCCACTCTTTTTGAGTTTTTCGGTGCTGGAGTAGACGGGTTCCAGAACCTTGGAGAGGCTCTGCTCTCCCAAGTAAGGTTGCATTTCAGGGTGTGATATAGACATCTTACCTTTAAATCTTTGGGGTTTTCCATAGATGAGATATTGTTTGTCTATAACCAGAAGATCATCTAACCAGGCCCCTCCTCTAAACCATATGAGCTCCAAGAACCCAGAGGTATCCTTTATTGTCGCAGTGGTATAGCTTTGTTTCTGTCCCCTTACGCGATTCTTTTTGATTAATGTACCTACCACTTGACAGTGTACACTTGGGTCTAAGTCTTTGATGGTGGTGATCTTGGTCTTATCTACATATCTAAAGGGGAAAATATGGAGTAAATCACCTATAGAGCGGACAGAAAGTTCTGATTCGAGTAGTCTCGATTTATTAGGTCCTACACCTTTGAGATAAGTGACTTCTTCGTTGAGTAACATTTTTATTAGCGTCCTTTCAGAGAATTAAGGATGATAAATATAAACTATTAGTGTTGGATGGGTTTTATGCATATATTATGACCCAGTTGATATGGAAACAAAAAGGCAAAAACAGACAGCAGAAGTAATAAGGAGACATCTAGGACACGTCCTGATGATGGAAGGCTCTTATATCTATGGGGGTGCGCTCGTGACCATCACCCGTGTAAAAGTCACTCCAGATATGAGCGAATCTAAGGTATATATCAGTATCTATAATGCAAAGGACAAACAAACAGTCCTCGATAATATCAGAAAAAACACCCATTCACTCAAGCGAAACTTGAGCAGCAGGATAAGAAAGCACGTCAGAAGAGTGCCCAAAATCCAGTTTTTCACAGATGATACCCTCGATGAAGTCAATAAAATGGATAATCTCTTTAGACAATTGCGTGAGACCAATCAGATGGGCGAAGAAGAGTAGATATATATCTCTATTTTAAGAATATGTAGCGCTTATTCCTATTTTTGCCTTTTAATAAACCCCCTCTTAAAACAGGTTTATGCATATCGATGTTTTATTGGGTTTACAATGGGGAGATGAAGGAAAGGGCAAGATAGTTGATTATCTAGCTGACGATTACGACCTCATATGTAGATTCCAAGGTGGCCCTAATGCTGGGCATACAATAGTTATAGACGGCACTAAGCATGTACTCCATACTATACCCTCGGGTATATTTAGGGATAAGGTCATCAATGTCATAGGTAATGGCGTAGTTATAGACCCTATTGTCTTTGCTCGTGAGATACAAGGCCTCCTGGATCACGGCATAGATATCAGTAGGATAAAGGTGGCACGCAAAGCACATCTCATCTTGCCTACCCATAGATTCTTAGATGCTGCCTCTGAGGCTTCCAAAGGAAAAGACAAAATCGGCTCTACACTAAGGGGTATAGGTCCAACTTATATGGACAAGACCGGTCGTAATGGTCTACGAGTGGGGGATATAGAATCTCCAGACTTTAGAGATAGATACAACAGCCTTAAGCATAAGCATCTTGCTCTGGCCAAAATATATCCGGAAGTTGCCTTTGACTTGGAGAAAGAAGAGGAGGCATTCTTTACAAATCTTGAAGTCCTCAAGAAGTTGGAATTTATCAACTGTTCTTATTATGTCAACGAGGCCTTACAATATGGTAAGAAAATTCTCGCGGAAGGGGCTCAGGGTTCTATGTTGGATATAGATTACGGTACATATCCTTTTGTTACTTCCTCCAATACATTGACCGCTGGTGTTTGTGTTGGACTAGGAGTGGCCCCTTCGACGATAGGGAAAGTATACGGGATCACCAAGTCGTATTGTACTAGAGTAGGGGGAGGTCCTTTCCCTACAGAGTTAGATAATGATTTAGGAGAAGAGCTCCGACAGATCGGTGCAGAATTCGGTGCTACTACAGGTCGACCTAGAAGGACGGGATGGATAGACTTACCACAACTGAAGTATACAGTTATGCTCAACGGGGTCAGTCATCTCTGCGTCACCAAGATGGATTGTCTCAATACCTTTAAGCAGATAGAACTCGCCACTGAGTATGAAATCAAGGGAGAGAAAACTAAGCAGTTGGCCTATGATCTCTCATCGGATCTCAAGCCGCATTACACTGCACTCAAGGGTTGGAACCAAAACATTAATGACATCAAAGATTTTGATAAGATGCCTATTGAAGTCAAAGACTACATAGCATTTATAGAAGAATACTTAGGCGTACCTGTGACAATGTTGAGTACTGGACCTGAAAGGGAAGCCCTTATAGTTCGATAAAATTTATCGTTAGAAAATTCCATTTAAATTTCTGCTGAGACCATATACTGGTACTCTAGGGTATTGTCATCTGTGATGATGTTTTTATACCCAGCGGCTTCGAGTTGATCTTCTAATTTATATAAGACGAGTCTGTTATCGAAGCTCGGAGCGGGGACAAATTCAGGAAGGCGCTTGTTTTTGTAGTCAACTATAAAAAGTTTACCGCCACTCTTGAGATGTCCTCTGAGATTCCTGAGGTATTCTATACGCGGACTTAGGTAGGCGACTGTATTAACGATGAGTATGATATCTGCTTCTCCCGCTGCTAGTTGGGGATCATTTACTTGGGCCAATCGGATGTCTAAGTTTTCTTGAAGGTCAGGATTCAGGGTACTCTTAAATCCTTGGAGGATCTCTATTTTATCCGTGTCGATATCGACGGCGATAACTTTCTTACACTTCGGTAAGAGCTTAAAGGCGAAGTAGCCTATCCCAGCTCCAAGATCCACAACTGTCTTGTCTTCCAGCGGTCCTAAAGCTCTTATGACATCAAATGGCTTCTGCCAGCTCATCCTTTTGTCCGTGTCATCCATTATAGGATCCGCTCCGTCTGCTGACTGCTGAGGCGCAACAACCTCTTTTGTAGAGATAGTCGATTGAGGTGCCTCAGATTTACAAGCAAACAGACTGAGAGTTATGGATAAGACAAAGATCAATTTGGCATTAGACATAGGACAAAATTACACAATATATTAGCCTAGCTTATTGTAAATGCCAATTATCATTTTTTGTAACTGTGACCTTATTTTTTTGGGTTCAGAGGAGTATCCATTGACGATAAGAGAAAAGCTGTACCACTTTCCAGACTTTGATTTGATATACCCCGAATAACTCTGGACGCCTTCCATACTGCCACTCTTCAGCCAGATGTTACCTTTTATAGAACTACCACCAAACATTCCTCTTACAGTACCTTCCATTCCACCACGAGGTATATAGGCGGTAACTTGATCTATATCTATAGAACTGGACAGCCCAGATAAAAACTGCGCCATAGATTTAGCGCTGATGAGGTTTCTTGCAGATAGACCAGAACCATCATGTAAGTGGAGACTCTGCGTATCGACACCATATTTCCTCAATAGTCTTTTGACGGCGGCTAGACCATTTTGACCCGAACCTTGACCATTTTTTTTAAGGCCTATCATTTTCAGTATCGCTTCAGTATACAGGTTGTTACTTTTAGCATTAGCTTGTTTGACTATGATAGATAGAGGGGGGCTATAAAGCGTGTCTATTGGATGGAACTTCATCCATTGCGCTCTAAAAATATTTTTAACAGAGCCAGACTGTATGTGGGCCTTGTGCAAAGTTAATTGTAGTATCTCTCCCAAGAAGGTAGGCGGGTCAGGTATGGCTCCTTTTATTGTAAATGTACCAGCACCTTGTGGAATGGTACCTACTATTCTTTTCTTAAAATTATAGGGTCCACCAAAAATGTAAGCTTGATCTCCAGTGTGCGAGGAGTCGACAACTATTTCGTTAGACAGTTCTAGATTATTGATAATCGGTTCAGTACTGTGTATGGATGGACGCTGGCCTATGACACCTCGTTTTTTGAAATAGATGCGATACTGGTTTTCGTTGACATTAACTCCCCAAGCTCCCGTAGCATAATAATTGCCTAAGTCATTCCACTGCCAAGTAGGGGCAATAGGGTAGCTGTCATAAATAGACTCATCAATAACGATATCCCCGTCTATACAGTTGATCCCTTGATCTATAACTTGAGTTTTGATGTGATCAAGAAGTGTAACCAAATCTTTATTGCCCTTTATTTTGGATGATCCAAGAGTCGGGTCTCCTCCTCCTTTGATGACCAAATTTCCTTTGAGTGTACCGCTATCATCTATATGGCCTGTGTAACCGATGATGGTCTCAAATCTAAAATCTTCCCCTAAATAATGTATCCCACTGAGGGTTGTGAAGAGCTTCAGTGAGGAAGCGGGGGTGGCAACTTTCTGCGATCGGTGACTTGCAATTTCTGTATGAGAGTCTACCTCATAAATTGATAAAGACAAGTTTGCTGATTTGTAAATGGAATGATCAGCGGCTTTATCGAGGTAGCTTTGTAAGGGTGTCTGTCCACAGAGAAAGGACAGGGCTACTAGGCCATTTAGTAAATTAGTTATCCAGAATTTCAGTTTCATAACCTAAGTGAAATAAGGCGTCGCCTTGATTGACGACTGATGCATTATTGTGTCCGATAATATAGCCATCCTTATGGGCAATGACGCTGACTGACTTTTGACCACTAGGGTCGTTAATCGAGCCGAGCTTATCGCCTTTGACTACTTGTGTGCCGGATTTAGTTGTCCACAAAAATAGTCCAGAAAAAGATGCTCTTATCCAAGTAGTCTTTTTAATTAATATTGGTGGGTCGGTTTTTTCGGCCTCAGGTGCTGATGATATGTGACCCATATGATGGAGGCAACGCATGAGTCCATCATAACCCATATTAATGGCACTTTCATTGAGCCTAGTGGATTCGCCACCTTCATATACGAGTATTGGTATTTCGAAATCTCTTGCTATTTTCCTAAGTGACTTGACGATAATACCACTTTGGATAATATACTTTGCACCGAACACTTTGGCCAACTCTTTGGCTACATTATCAGTGGGTGAGTATCTGATTTGTGGATAATTATAACGGGAGTCACCACCTGTATGGAAGTCAAAGATATAATCTGCTAAAGGCAAGATATGTCTAGTCAATGTTCCTGCTATTCTAGAAGCCAAAGATCCGTTTTTCGTTCCTGGGAAACTCCTATTGACATCTTTGCCATCTGGTACATATCTATTAAAATTGATAAATCCATAGACATTAAGAAGTGGTATGACGATGATACTTCCTTTGGTTATGTCTTTGCCAACTTTGTTGCTCAGGACTCTTCTGAGTATTTCTACGCCGTTGATTTCATCGCCATGGACGCCTCCAAGAAGTAAAGTCGTTGGGCCAGGATTCTTTGACCTAAATACATAAACCTGTACACTCAGTAAAGTATCTGAAGGTAACCTACCCACAGCCAATTGCACCAATCCATTCTCACCAGGTCTAAATACCTTAGAGTCTATCACAAATTTTTCTGACATCAATTATTTTACGGCTTGTATTTTTATACTTCTTTCTATAAAGTTGATGATGCGACCGGCAATATCTACTTTGGTGGTTGTCTCTATGCCTTCTAGACCGGGGGAGGCGTTGACCTCAAGAATAAGAGGGCCTCTTTTTGACCTTAACATATCTACACCAGCTATCTTGAGTCCCAAATGCTTGACAGCATCGAGGGCAACTTTCTCCTCTTGTGCTGAAATAGGCTCTACTGAGGAGCTGCCACCGCGATGTAGATTAGACCTAAACTCACCTGGCTTGGCTTGACGTTTCATCGTGCCCACTATTTCTTGGTCTACAACAAAAATTCTGATATCTGCTCCTTTAGCTTCCGCGATAAACTCTTGCATCATCGATTTTTGCTTAGTCTTATTGAAAGCTTCTAGTATGGACTCTGCCTGACCTTTGCTCTCTGCTAAGACCACACCGATACCATGCGTTCCATTAATGAGTTTGATGACGATATTATCATCAAAGGTATTGAGCAATTCTCCATACATCAAAGAGTTATTAGACACGATAGTTCTCGGTATCTGTAAGCCTTTAGAGGCCAATATCTGAGAACAAGTCAACTTGTCTCGAGACATAAGAAGTGCATCAGAGCTTAAGGTGGTTATCACCCCTTTCTGTTCGAATTGTCTGATAACAGCCGCACCATAATTGGTATGCGAAGCACCTATCCTTGGGATTATTGCGTCTATATCTTTGATGACCTGTCCGTGGTACATTATGGTCAGATTTCCATCCTCCATTATAAGATCACAGTTGGTGTAATCTATGATTCTGACGTAATGATGCTTAACTCTTGCGGCACGAGCTAGACTCTGTGTGCTGTAGAGGGCAGGATTTCTAGACAGAATTGCAATGTTCATTTGGCAATTTTTTTTGTGTAGGGTAGTTGGGACACTTTTTTAGACGGCAATTGTTGATTAAAGTACAGTAATGAAGTAGTGATTTTTCAAATAAGTCAAAATTATACGCGATAAAACTTAGTTTCACAGTATGCATACTGTCATAAAAAAGAACGATAAAAGCGTCATAAGAGGTTGGTCCTTTTTTGATTGGGCCAACTCTGCTTATGCCTTGGTGATTTCCACAGCGGTTTTTCCGCCTTTCTTTTCAGCTACGGCACCAGCGACTATGTCTTTTTTTGGTGTGTCTCTTACGAGTACGGCTCTCTACTCCTTTTCTATCTCTTTTGCATTTTTATTGAATGCAATTATGACGCCTTTTTTATCAGGATTAGCAGATTATTCAGGAAGACGACTATTTTTCTTGAAATTCTTTACGATTCTAGGCTCTATTGCTTGTATGAGTTTATTTTTCTTTGATGGACCTGATACCGCTTGGCTAGGATTGACATCCTTTGTATTAGGGACTATCGGCTTTGGTGCCTGTGTTGTTTTTTATAATTCTTATCTACCAGATATCGTTACAGAGGACCGACTGGATAAAGTCAGTGCCCAGGGATATGCCTATGGGTACATAGGCAGTGTTATCTTACTCCTTATCATCTTGGCTCTGATACACTTTAAAGATGCCTTGGGCTTTACCTCCGATTCATTGCCTGTAAGGCTAGGTTTTCTTTTAGTTGGTATCTGGTGGTATGGATTTGCCTTGCTTACTTTTAGAGTCTTACCTAAGGAGAATAAACTAAAGTTCAATACAAGCTTCTTATCTAAAGGACTTAAAGAGGTGACTTCTGTACTCAAACTACTGCTCCAGAATAAGAACATAACGCTCTTTCTGACGGCTTATTTTTTCTTTATCGCTGGAGTCAATGTGGTCATTTATCTGGCAGCTGTATTCGCAGAGGATGTCTTAGATTTTGGTAGGACGGAGTTGATCATTTTGATATTGTTATTGCAGTTTTTAGCGATGATAGGGGCCTACTTCTTTGCATTCCTATCTAGTAAGATTGGCAATAAAGTATCCTTACTTATCCAAGTCGCTATATGGATAGCCATCTGTACTACTGCTTACTTTGTGACTGGTAGCCAGGAGTTTTATATACTGTCTTGCTTTGTAGGATTGGTCTTTGGTGGTATTCAGTCTTTATCGCGTTCGACGTATAGTAAGATGCTAGATGACAACATTGAGTCGATGGCTTCTTACTTTAGTTTTTATGACGTGTTGACAAAGTTAGCAGTAGTGGCAGGGACTTTTATTTGGGGTTTGGTTAATCAACTGACCAATAACATGCGCTATTCTATTCTCTCTATAGCTATCTTTTTTGTTATTAGCTTTTTTATTCTATTGGCTGTCAAGGTAGAGAGAAAACAGCAATAGGATTATTTTTGGAACTCATAGCAACCTACATCGACAAGATTAGCTTCTCGAGGGTTGCCATCTAGATCATCCATTACAAAGGGTAGGAAGAGGCCTTGGTCGATCGCAGCAGACAAGGTGTCCAAGTGATAGTCTTGCATCTCCAAGTCTAAGAAAAGTGAGTCCTGACGAGTCACAGATATGCAGTTGATACAGTTGTCAAAAAAATTGGGGAATTGGCCCACCTGCAGTATTTCGCTGACATTCAAGAAGCAATTATTCATCTCATACCTAAATGCATTAGGATCATTTCCCTCAGTGAGGTCAAAAAATGATATTTCATCGTCGCCATTTCCAGTCAAGATGCAATTATTCATCGTCAGATTGAGTGGATTAAATAATATTTCCTCTTGGCATAAGGGGTCGGTACATCTGATATTAGTGGCTGATAGAGCAGCACCTTGATTTTCGTAATTAGCGGAGGTACAATGATTGAAAGTATACTCGCCACCATATCCTAAGGTTATACCATTGGTTAGATTTTGATAAAAAAGACAATTTGTAGCCGTGACATTGGCGTGTTGTGCACTTAATCCGCTTCCACTCGTAAATCCTATTTCGCAACTATTCATCACCAGTGAAGCTGCAGAATCAACCGAGATGCCGACTATCGAATGTTGTATCAGAGTATGGTTGAAGATATTGTTTCTGCTGCCCTCCTGTATAAGGATTCCAGCCCACTGACCTGCTACTTCTCTAAATTCTGTTTCTAACCTATCAGACCTTATGCGCACAGGATTGTCAGCTGTACCTTGCACTTCGATGGAGCTATTGGGCAATATGACTAAAATCCCATCATTAAAGACACCGATATCCTCATTGATACCCACACCTCCGTGAACGTAGATGTCAGTACCAGGCGCAATCACCAGCCTACAATTATCTAGTCCTAATACACCATAGATGACATAAGGTCGTGGGTCATTCCAGGTGATAATGCCGCCATCACAAGAAAGACTATTGACTTCACTATCCGAAAACCTACTCGGTATATAGTTGGCATTTTGTCCCCACGCTTCTAGGTGAATCATATAATCAGACTGACTTGCTTGAATATTGACCACATCCTCTACTACAAATGGACTCACGCTGAGGGGTTGATTTGGGTCTATGGTAGCCTCTATAAATACCCAGATGCTATCTAAGGCCTCAATTCTGGTGTTTTCTACTTCATCTCCTGCTATTCCGTCTACATTCATCCTAAAGAATGACGCCTCGTCATTGAGACTTATTTTGTCTATAATGACTGCTTCTTCTAACTGATTGTATATCTTAAACGACCGTGTCACAGAGCCGACTTCCGTGAATACCGTATCAAATCTCAGGGTGTCCAAGGAGAACTCTAAGGGTATGGGACCGCCGCCTTCAAAGACTCTGTCTTGCTGGCACGAAGCCAGGAAGATTATTGATAGAATACCCCCTATAATGAAGCATTTCCAGACTTGAATTAAGGTCATAGTGTAATTGACTAAGATATGATGTAAAAGTAGTGCATAATAACTCTAAAATGTCCCCATAATTACCGTAAAAACTTATGAATAATCTAGCTTTGTAGCTCTTAAGGACTTATGCACGTCGATATCATCATTCCTGCTTACAATGAAGAAGAGTCAATTGGAAAGGTTGTAAATGCCATACCTATGAGTCTAGTTAGGGAAGTCGTTGTTTGCAATAATGCCAGTACCGATTCGACCAAAAAAGTAGCAGAAAGCAAGGGTGCAACTGTGATAGATGTCCCCCAGAAAGGGTATGGCAAAGCTTGCTTGGCGGGTATAGACTACTTAACTCATAAATCTATACAACCTGATGTTGTGGTTTTTCTAGATGGTGACTTTTCCGACCATCCAGAAGAATTGCCTTTATTACTTGATCCAATCAGACAAGAAGGTATGGATATGGTTATTGGTTCGCGCGCTTTAGGAAGCCTAGAAAAGGGCGCTATGATGCCACAGCAGATATTTGGTAATTGGCTAGCCACTACCTTAATTAAGATCATCTATAAGTACGAGTTTTCTGATTTAGGACCTTTTAGGGCTATCAAATTTGATGTCCTCAAAGACCTTGATATGAAGGATCAAGATTTTGGGTGGACGGTTGAGATGCAAGTTAAGGCGGCCAAGCTTAAGCTCAAGTGTAAAGAAGTGGCGGTATCTTATAGAAAGAGAATAGGTGTATCTAAGGTCTCAGGGACTATAAAGGGTACTATCCTTGCTGGGCACAAAATTTTATGGACCATTTTTAAATTGATATGATAACGGCAATTAGCTATATAATTTTTGGGGTGTATGTATGTTGCTTGTTGCTCATAGGCGTATACTGTACGATTCAGTTTCATTTACTCTTCCATTATCTGAGGAAGAATTCCATTAAAGAAGAAAATCCAGTTCTGAAAGAGGATGAATATCCCTTTGTAACAATTCAGCTCCCGATATTCAACGAGTACTTTGTTGTCAATAGGCTCATAGACAATATTATCTTGATGGATTATCCTAAGGATAGGTATGAGATCCAAGTACTAGATGATTCTACTGATGAAACTGTAGAGATCTCTAGGAAGAAAGTGGAAGAGTACAAAGCCAAAGGCTACAATATAGAACTGCTTACGAGGACAGACAGAAAGGGATATAAAGCTGGTGCACTCAAAGAAGCTATGCCAAGTGCTAAGGGTGAGTTTGTCGCTATCTTTGATGCTGACTTTTTGCCAAATCCAGATTTCTTGAAGAAGACGATCCCTTTCTTTGCCGATAAAGATGTAGCAGTTGTACAGACGCGTTGGGGACATATCAATCAGTCTTATTCATTGCTTACAGAGGTGCAGGCTTTTCAGCTCAATGTTCATTTTTCTGTGGAGCAAAAGGGGAGAGAATTAGGTAATTACCTCCTTCAATTCAATGGGACAGCAGGTGTGTGGCGCTCAGAAGCCATCGCTGATGCCGGTGGCTGGGAAGCAGATACCTTGACTGAGGATCTAGATCTCAGTTATAGAGTACAACTTAAAGGATGGAAGATAATCTTTAAAGAGGATGAGGTTTCTCCAGCAGAGTTGCCAGCAGAGATGATGGGGCTGAAGTCACAGCAGCATAGATGGATGAAAGGAGGAGCTGAAACTGCCAAAAAGCTGTTACCAAAGGTTTGGAAAAGTGAACTGAGTTTTGGTAAGAAGATACACGGCTCTATACATCTATTAGGTAGTAGCGTTTTCTTATCTATCTTTCTAGTAGGTGTTTTTAGTGTGCCACTGCTTTTTGTAGCCTTTCCATCATTTTTGAGCCCCAATGTATTGCAATATTTTATGGCGTCGACCATCTTGATTGCGATTATATACTTTACGGCCAATGTTCAGCACAATAATAAGAGCACACTGAAGTCGATAGTAAAATTCATTGTTCTCTTTCCTATTTTTCTTTCCTTATCGATGGGCCTTTCGTTACACAATTCTGTAGCCGTCATACAAGGTTATCTAGGCAGAAAGTCAGCCTTTGTGAGGACACCTAAGTTTGATATAAAGGGCATTTCGAATAAAATAAGAAATAGCAAGTATCATAAGTATTCCATATCTAAGATTACAATTATGGAGGGCTTTCTAGCGCTTTATTTCCTAGGTGGTGTGATTGCCGGGTTGACGATGGGCAATTCTTCTATGTTGCCATTTCATATAATGTTGTTTTTTGGCTACGGAGCCATCTTTTCTTATTCCGTAATGCATCAAGGTGCTCACCAGTAGAGCGCATTCATTGGGAGCTATTTTGGCTCTCTTGGTTTCTATAATCTACTTGAATTTTTTTTGTGGGCAGTCTCATTTTTATGAGATCCTATGTGCTTACACGGTGGCCTTTGTAGGTTATTTCATTTTTCTCAGAAGTCTGAGAGGCGAGGGTCGTGTAGGTGATTTATTTAAGATTGGTGTGGCGACCGGTATTGTGTTGCGAGTAGTGCTCATCTTTGCTTTTCCTTTACTATCCGATGACATCTATAGATTCTTATGGGATGGGCACTTAATGCATAAAGGGGTGCACCCTTTGTCTTTTTTGCCGTCTGATCTGATAAAGGACTCAACGCTAGCTGACGGTTATCTAAGAAGTATTTACGCCCAGTTAAATTCACCTAATTACTTTACTGTCTACCCGCCGATCAGCCAACTAGTATTCTATCTGGCAACCTTATCCGAAAGCTGGTCGATCTATGTTTCTGCTGGGGTGATTAAGTTGATTCTACTCCTGAGTGATGTTGGTATTTTATTAATGCTCAGAAAGTTGTTGGTCAGATTTGACGTCTCACCTAGATGGAGCTTGATTTATTTTTTAAATCCACTCGTCATTACCGAAGTCAGTGGTCAAATACACTTTGAAAGCCTGATGGTCTTCTTTCTCTGTGGAACTTTTTATGCATTGAGCAAAGGGATGTTACGTGTAGCAGGTTTTTCTCTTGCACTTTCAATAGGTACGAAGTTGCTTCCCCTGATGTTTGTTCCATTGTTTATGAAGCATCTCAATGATAGGGTAGGCAATTCTTCATTTTTGAATTCTTTGTTTAAGTTTTTTGCGCCTTTTGTAGCAGTGCTTTTATTGACCTTTGGGCCTTTTTTCCGATCTCTTGATTTAGGTAATTTTATGGCGAGCCTCAACCTCTATTTTCAGAGTTTTGAGTTTAACGCTAGCTTGTATTATCTACTCAGATGGTTAGGTTATTTGCTCTCTGGGTACAATCAGATTGCCATTATTGGTCCTCTATTGAGTCTAGTGACAGTTGGCCTCATAGCTTACCTGTCACTAACAAAGAAGATTGATACTCTGTCTCAACTCTGGAAGTACTGTATGATGGCTTTTACTTGCTATTTGTTTTGTACGACTACTATACATCCTTGGTACTTGATAATGCTCATCTTTTTTGCGACTGCCATCAGGTCTTGGTGGGTGTTGGTATGGAGTGCACTTATTATACTGAGCTATTCTACCTATAGGCATCCCGACTTTCAGCAAGATCTTTTCCTTATCTCTTTAGAATATTTTGTTGTCTTTGGATTATTCTTTTGGAGTTGGTCTAGAGGTCGTTTGTACAATGGTCCAGAAAATTAGGTTGTCCACTTGGTGTTATTTTTATTTCGCAATAATCATTGACCAGAGCTACATAACATTTTTTGGTGCTGACAATAAGCTTCTAGGAGACCAATCGGAAGATGATCTATTATCAATGCTGCAAACTCAATATCTTAAGTCACCGAAACCTATAATTGTGGGTTTGTAAAGACTCTACAATTCTTCTATGTCTATATATAGTCACAAAAAAAATCCGTACAGAATATCTGCACGGATCTTTTATATCTATAATTAAGTAGGATTAATATTCCCACAAATCATGTTCGAAATTGAAAAGCTCAGCTTTTATTCTATCGGACTCCATTAATTGATCGATACCAGCTCTGTCATAACCAAAGTAGATGTCCTTTACTCTTAAGTCAAGAGGATTGGACTCTTTAAGGATATAACTAGAGAACTGTCTTTGTTCGATGAGATCATACCAAGACATTGGTGCTATATCATTGTTGCCATTCTGTACTCTAACCTTAGCTAGAGAATATCTAGCTTCTGGATAGTATACCCAAAACAGTACTTCTTGATACTTGAATTCTCCTGTATCTTCATCGATACTCTGAAGGATAGGTCCGATACCCAACATTCTAACTTTCAGAGTAGAAAGTTCTTTGTCGAAGTACCATACTTCTTTCATACGAAATTGCTTAATGTCTTCCCAGTTGATTTCATTTCTTACAACTTGGAGTTTTTCTTCATAAGTGTCAGGATCCCAAACTAGGGTAGTGTCTACTCTGTTGAGCTTAGCATCTACTTCATCAGTTGTTAATGGCTCTTTGAAAAATTCATCTCTAAAAATAGCGATATCACCATTTTCTGCCATAGATCTGAGTACACTGAAGAAAGGGGCTTTAGGACTTCTGAAAGCGATATTCATCTTCTCTCTTGTGTCCAGCAATCTTGTCATTCTGCGCTCCCACACTACATCAGCTTCTCTTACGTGATCGTATTCGATAACTGGTGATTCTTCTACTAGAGTTCTCTTTACGATACCATCTATGTAGATGTCTTCTAGTGGAGTGCCTGATTCTGTTGTCTCTATTTGCCCAAACGAGATAACTGAAATCAGAAGACCGGCGATAAGTAATAAATTATTCTTAAGCATTTGAACTGATTTTTATTTTACGTTGAATACCATAGTCCCAAGGTCTCTAGCTGCTTTGTCTCCAGGACACTTACACTTGATATTCTCAAAGAAATACTTGTCAGATGGTTTCGCTTTTTTGATTAAAGCTGCTGCAGCTCCTTTGAACTTACCACCTGGGTTGTCAGCAGGTTCTGCATCTTGTCTCTTTGCAACTCTCACAAGTCTAAATCCTGCTATTGTACACCTTGCATCAAAGTCAAAACCTTCTAGATCTGGATTGATACCCAGTTGTGCTTTGAATTGTCCGTTAGGCATAGAACCACCTCTCTTACCAGATAATTTTGGTACTGGGTTAGGGATTCTTTTTACTCTAAATTGTTTTTTGTCCTGTAGTCCAGGGGCAGTTACATTAATATTAGCGAACTCACCATTTTTAGTTGGAGAAGATACATTAACAATGTATCCACCTTTACCATCTGGCTTGACTTTTCCGCCGCCTGCTCCACTCATAGAAACTTTTACTTCTGATGATGCTACACCTGCTGCTGATACTTCGATAGGGTTGTCAACACCGATATAAAATACATTCATCTTAGAAGCGGATACAGCAACTGATCTTTCACCAACTTCATATGAGAATGTTTTGGTAAAACTCTTAGTCTCGCCAGTTACTGGGTCAGTAAGAGAGGCTGTCGCTTTATAAGACTTTTCTCCATTAGAGTTAGCAACGGTTGAGTAGCTTGCTTGGCCATCACTATTAAGTGGTAAATTTTTACCATTTACAGAGATTCTGATTCCTGTATTAGAATCACCACCAGCTGATGCACTTAAGAATAAGTCTGCTTCGTACTTCTCACCTTTAATAATGTAAGATTTCTTAGGAGCAGAAACAACTTGGTACTTATCTAGTACAACAGTTGCACCACCTGATCCCACCTTACCTGCAAGGTAGTTGAGCGCTGCAGACTCTGTTGCTTTTACATCATTGATGTACTTGCTGAATATTGGAACAACAGCTTGAAGAGGCATATGGTCAAAATTCATATGAGACCAAGATGCTTTATCTTTTTGTTTCCAAGTATCGTCATCAATCTGAACAGCTATTTCTCGTGCGAATCCAGTCTGATCTTCTTTGTCGACGTACTTCATCATACTTTCTCTAAACTCTAGAAGCTTAGATTTGATCTCCTCACCTTTACCTGGATTACCTTGTGGATCCATAACAAGGATTCTAGTTGTAACACCGTAGTCCTTCTCTTTTTTGAGTTTCTGAAGACCAGTAGTCGGATCTTCTATGTAGCCTCCAGTAACATTGCCATCGGCATCTTTGTCTTCTATCATCTCATCAACGATTCCTTGAAGGTAGTTGGTAAGTTGCTTAGACTCGTTTCTGATGGGCTCTATACGCTCAGCGTATGTTGCAAGTGATGCTTTTGTTTTGGCAGCATCTTTTATACCCTCTATCATTCCTTCATTGGATTGATCTAGAGCTTTATTAGATTTGATAAGACCCTTATCAACTATTTTGAATGCATTAAATACTTCTGCCGAGACATTGAGTGCTAATAGGGCAGTAAGAACCAAATACATGATGTTAATCATCAGTTGTCGGGGTTCCTTAGGAATAGACATATATCTTTTTTAACTTAGTTAGGTAATTTTATTAATCTGTGTGGATTAATAAAGATTATTGTCTAAATGCACCTAGAACGTTACCATAAACTCCATTCAGCGAGTTCAAGTTAGCATTCAATGAAGCCATATTTGCTTTGTAAGCATTTACATCATCATTAGCTGAGTTAAGCGTATCTACCGTACTAGCCATAGACTCCATAGCTTCGTTCATTTTATTATAAAAGCTACCCATTTGCTCGATTTGACCTTTTGTTTCAGTGAAATCAACTTCTTGAAGTGCTTTAAGACTGCCTAGGCTTGATGACATTCCTTGTAGTTCTGTCAGCATTCCACCTAGTCTACTTTCAACAGCATCAGCATCAAGAGGTCTTACACCTCCACCACCGCCTGCAGATAGGGGAGTCAATTGTGAGCTATAGTTATCTAGTCCCGGGTATAGTTTCTCCCAGTAGTAATCTTTTTCTGGAGGTAATACTCCTAACATAAGGAATAAGAATGCTTCTGTAAGTAGACCTGCTGTGATAAGTGTGTTACCAGCAGGATGACTTAAGATCTTAGCAAGGGCACCTACCATTACAACTGCCGCACCAACTCCAATGATGAAATTCTTTAAGTACTTAAATCCTTTTGATTTGTGAAAAGCCATTAGTTAGATTTTAAAAGTTAGTAATTAACTGATTATTAGTGTATTAAATATGTTCAAATTATGTGATTTCTGACTAGAAATCGTTGATTGATCTTCCTAAGAAAGTAAGTGCACATCTAAAGCCTACATAAGACTTCGTTGTATCTTGATACTCCCAGTTTCTAGTACCAGTCTGGCAGTAGTATGAGATATCCTTCCAAGATCCACCTCTGATAACCTTTCTCTTTGCAGATTCTGGATCATCATCTTTAGCATCGTACTTGATGTCTGGATTTAGATCGTGGGTATGGTGATATGCATTAGGGTGGTAAGCTGTTTCAGTCCACTCTGATACATTTCCTGACATATTATACAATCCATAATCATTAGGGAAGTAAGCATCAGCTTTTACTGTGTAGAATCCACCATCCTCTGGGTAGTTACCTCTTCCAGGCTTAAAGTTGGCCAATAGACAGCCTTTAGCATTTCTGATATAGTATCCACCCCACGGGTAAGGTGCAATCTCACGACCACCTCTTGCAGCCCATTCCCACTCAGTTTCCGTAGGTAGTCTGTACTCCTCAGTGTTAGGCTCCTCATCACCTTTAAATGCATTTCTAATATGCGTTCTCCAGTGACAGAAAGCCTTAGCTTGCTGCCAATCTACACCAACTACTGGGTAGTCATCAAAAGCTGGGTGCCAGAAGTAGTTTCTAGCAAACGGCTCATTATAAGAGTAAGAGAAGTCTCTTATCCATACCAGTGTGTCAGGATACGCTTCTACTTTTCTAGTATTCAATAATTGAGATCTGACGACATCTGGACTTGAAGCCGCTTTTTTCCAATCTATCCACTTATACTCATAAGTAAATTGCTTGGTATCCATTGTTCTTTCAGAATCATAGAGTTTCATATCACCTTCGTAGAACATCTCATCTAGATCTTCTAAAGTGTAATCGAGCTCATAATCCCAGTCTACTTGCTCATTACCGTAGTCGTCTTCTTTAAAGTCTCCTAGGATAGTGTGTGCAATAGAATCCCTAATCCAGTGGACATACTGACGATATTCATTATTGGTGATTTCGGTATCATCCATAAAGAATCCAGAAATAGAGATTGATTTTGGTCGTTGGGTGTAGGTGCTAAACACATCCTGATCACTCTGACCGATTGTAAGTGTACCGGAGGGAACATATACCATCCCAAAAGGATTTATACCATTCCATCCTGGTCTATCTTGAACTCCTACAAGTTCACCTGTCTGCTCTGTACCACACGAACTCAATAAGAGAAGTACCAAGCCCATTAAAAACAATGATTGTCTTTTCATGCCTTTGTTAACTGATTTTGCCAAATTATTACTCAAACTTCGATAACGAAGTGTGTAAAAATAACTTTTGTTGCCAAACTACAAAAACATAGTTCGGTTTTATATTGCCCGCCTTCTCAAAGAGAAAGCAGTGTTATAACGCATTAATTATCAATGGTATTATGTCATTATGTGACATTTTACCATCTATTATAGATAACGTGGATTATAGATAATTTCTGGTGGTAAGCCTATCCCCAACAATTTGTTCAAATTGTAGTTGATGTGAATCTCATGACTCCCACCCGCAAGACGACCCACCTGGCTCAAACCAACGTCATAGCTATAGGATAAAGTGTAATTTTTATTAAATTCTATCCCCGCAATTATAGCTAAAGCGTCTAATGATTCAGCATTGAATCCTCGTAAGCTTATTCCTCCAAAAACGTTGCCACTTTTAGCGACACATGAGAGGTCGGACTGATACGATGCAAAATTTGTTTTAAGCAATAGACTCGGATATAAAAGCAAATCCTTTATCCTAAATAGATATCTGCCAATTATCTTGACGTTTTTACCATTATCAATAGCGGTAGAGCCTAGTTTCTGATTTGGTAGAAGTAAATTCTGCACAGATATACCGAGGTCAAATTTTGTATGTCCTAGAAATAAGCTCAAATCATAGTCTAATCTGACACTTCTATCTATTCCTGTACCGAGGATGATATCTTGATGATCTATACTTCCTGCACTATAAATACCCTGAGGCGTGACGATAAGACTACCATCTAGACCAGATTGTGTAATTCCTAATGAAGAGCCAAAAGACAGTACGCCAAAGGCTCTTTTGAGGATACGATTATAGGAGATGCCTGCGGAGGTGAGGGAGAGGCTACCCAGTTGATCGCTTTTCAAATAGGCACCTACAGCACCTTCCCATATCACAACTGGCAAGTGTGCATTAACAGAAAACTGACGTGGATGCCCTTCTATTACTCCCCACTGATCTCTGTAATTAAGATTTACCGAAAGTGTATTGTCTAAGCCTGCGTAGGCAGAGTTGACTTGATATAGGTCGATTAGATAGAGACTATTCTGAGGTGCCAGTTGACACAGTGCTGCTTTTCCTGTAAGTAGGAAAAGGAGGTTGAAGAGGATAATTATGTATGTTTTTGAGCGGATAGCCTATTTTCTACTCTAAAAGAACGGAAATACTCAATAGTAAGCAAGTGTTTAGATCAAGTCCAATACCATATTGTCATTAAAAGGCAAGACAGCCTCAGGAAGTAACTGCGCCCACTCTGCCGTCAAGCCCATTAAGTGGCTTATGTGAGAAAGGTATGCTTGACGGGGTTGGATCTTTTTTATTTCCCTAAGCGCTTCTTCCAAGGTAAAATGGGAATGATGTTCTTTTTTCCTTAAGGCGTTAATAATAAGTGTGTCGAGACCTTGGAGATGCGGATATTGGTCTTCTGGAATACTCTTGGCATCGGTTAGGTAAGCAAAGTCCTTTATTCTGTATCCATAAATATCTAATAGACCATGTCGAACCTTTATGGGTCTGATCGATAATCCATTGATGGAAAAGGGGCTGTCGTCAATAACATGTATACTGACACGCGGTGCACCTGGATAGAGGTCATCACCAAACATATAGGGATAATATGCTTTAAGACAATTCGCTACTCGCTGAGAAGCATAGACGGGAATGGACTTTCTCTGAGCAAAATTTATCGACCTAATATCATCCAAACCAGCTATATGGTCATTATGCTCGTGGGTAATAAGTACTGCATCCACGTCATCAAGTTCATTATGTAGAAACTGTTGTCTGAAATCTGGTCCTATATCTATGAGAATCTTGGCCTCTTCAGTCTGGACGTATACGGCAGATCTCAGCCGCTTATCTCTTTTATCATTAGAGGTGCAGACAGCACACGGGCAACCAATTACTGGTACTCCTTGCGAAGTTCCTGAACCAAGACAAATGATTTTCAATACTGAATTTTTGTTAAGATAGACCTTCTGCGTAGGATTTAGCTATCAACTTGAGAATTTGTTTGGATTCTTCCTTAAGCGCTTCTTCTTTCAGTTCTACTTGTTGGATGAGATCAATCATAGCTTCTATGCGGCCTTTCGTATCATAAAACTTGTTGATTATGACGATTTTCTTATCTCTAAGAAGACAATAACCAGATTTGAATTGTCCTCTTTCGTACCTGACTGTAAATTCAGATGAAGTGAGGACATCCTCAAGTTTTTTTAGGGTAGTTTTGTTGTATTTCAAGGCCATTTCTCTTCTTCAGGTGGCAAATATAAACCCATCGTTTCGTATGTCAGTTATTATTAATATGAAATATCTCCTAGTTACCATCTTTTTATTTTCTCTATGTTCCATAAGTACCGTCGAGGGACAAAGGGGATTTAAGGGATCAATATTGGCTGGGCTTAATTTAAGTCAGATAGATGGCGATGAGTTGGTTGGGTACAGACAAGCTGGACTCACATCTGGTCTCAAAGTTTCCTTCCAGCTCAAAAACAGGCTATATGGCAACTTAGAGCTACTTTATAGCCAGAGAGGATCAAGTGCGAAGCTATTTAGCAATAAAGGATCCGTGACACGAATCAATTATTTGGAATTGCCACTTTACGTATCTTTTAAGGATTGGTACATAGAAAATGAGAACTATTACAAGCTTTCTGGTGAAGTAGGATTGAGTCTAGGAAATATTATCAGTGCCAGTGTTTCTGAAGAAGTCACTGATTACAATCCAGACTGGTTCGAAACAAAAGATATCGGCTGGATGCTAGGAGCCAACTACGCATTTACCAAGCACTTGTCTGTGACAGTGAGATACACCAGATCAATTAATAAGCTTCTTGATGACAATACACTCTTTGAGAGATACTTATTGGGTTATTTTTGGACAATTAGAACTGACTATACATTTTAGATATGAAGCATATAACCATACTCATTTTAGTTGCCTTACTCACAATAGCTTGTAACCAAGAACCCAAAAAGAGTGCTACGGCACCAGCCGCTTCCTCCACTACGGCAGCCGCATCGCAGTCACAAACTCCACTCTTACCTAAGCTTCCCAATACTTATCTACAGCAAATGTGGGATAACGGCCAGATGATAGATTACCTCTTTCATGATCTGCCTTTCAGTATGAATCAGAATGAACCAGCGAGTATCAAAACAAATCTAACCTACATTGACGAAGCTCCAGTAATGCAGGTTCCCGAGGGCTGTAAACCTATGGCCAGGCAGTTTTATCAAGTTGGTGGAGATATCATATTTGAAGCTGATGTATATTTCAGTGAGCAATGCACCTTCTATGTATTCTTTGTAGATGGCAAGCCCAAGTATGCGAATCAGATGGCTGAAAGCGGACGACAGTTCTTTACATCTATGATCCGCCAGGCAATGAAAGCCAGTGGTAACCTCAATCAAGGCTAAGTTTGCGGTTTGCAGTTGTTGATTTAGGTAGCAACACTTTCCATCTCTTAATTAGTGATCTGGATTTAGAGCGCGGCACTTTTGTAGAGGTATTCCGCAAGAGGTCTTTTGTTTATCTCTCTAGAGGGAGTATAAAAGTGCTGACCCGAGAAGCGCTCTCCAGAGCAGAGAATGCCCTTAAGTTAATTGGTGCTCTTTGTCGGGCTTATGAAGTTGATGAAATAAAAGTCTTTGGCACAGCAGCTTTTAGATTGGCTTCTAATATCAGTAATGTGCACGCATCGGTCATCCGACACTTAGATACGCAAGTGGATGTACTGTCAGGAGAACAAGAGGCAGATTATATCCTCAAGGGCATTAGCTGGACTATCGACTCTAAATCCGTTCCTTATGTAGTTATGGATATAGGCGGAGGGAGTGTCGAATACATATATGTCTCCAATGATTCACTCCTGAGATACTCGATTAATCTAGGCATCTCTGTATTACGATCAGAATGGCATCGTGATGATCCACCCACTGAGCGTCAAATTAATAGCTTGACAGAAACGCTGAATACAGCTCACCAACAATATATTGGACTAGAAGCCCCACAACCTAAGTTCTTGGTCGGTAGTTCAGGTCCTTTTGAGATATTCCAATTTATGCTGGGTAGAGATCAGATTTCAAGAGTTGAGGTGCAAGGCTGTATCCAGAAGATATTATCGGCTACACTAAGTGAGAGAATCCATTTAGATGGAATGCCATCGAGTAGGGCTGACTTGAGTCTGGAGTCTATGGCTGTGGTAGCCCATCTCTTATCTAGATGCCCATCAATTGATTACCTGCGGGTTTCGCAGTACGGTATTAAGGAAGGTTTTATTAAGGAAAGGCTATATTTAGGGTAGTCTAAAAATAATATTAACTTTGCTTAAATATTATGGAATCTATTACAAATCTTATCGAGGTTATGTCTTCTGAGTGGGCGCTACGTGCACTTATCGCCTCCTCGATGGTGGGGCTTATGTGTGGTATTTTGGGCTGTTTTATAGTACTCAGAAATATGTCCTTGCTGGGGGATGCGCTTTCACATGCTGTCTTGCCTGGGGTGTTTTTTGCCTTTTTGTTAGTAGGGTACAGCACGATAGGATTTTTTGTAGGTAGTACTATAGCTGGGCTTATAACGGCCTTTGCCATTTCTTGGATCCAACAAAATGTCAAGACTAAGAATGACGCAGCCATAGGGATCATCTTTACGGCGATGTTTTCTATAGGGGTAATGGGGATTTCTTGGCTCAATCAGAGTGAAGGTGTACATCTGGACCTCAAGGACTTTCTATTTGGGAATGTCCTCGGTATCTCAAATGAGGACATATATTTAACTTTTGGTATAGCCTTATACACAATGGTGTGTGTATTCTTGTTTTATAGATATCTGTTTATAACCACTTTTCAGCCGACAATCGCTGAGACGATGGGCATCTCTGCTAAGACGATTCATTATTTCCTAATGCTTCTATTGTCATTTGTCATAGTAGCTTCACTGAGGACAGTAGGTGTCATACTTGTGGTGGCCATGTTGATTACGCCAGCTGCTACAGCACTTTTACTTTCAGAAAGATTAAAAAGAGTAATCGTTATCTCCGCAGTCATTGGGGTGATGTCTGCCGCCTTGGGTCTGGTCTGTTCTATTGTTCTGGAAACAACTCCAGGGCCAGCTATGACACTATGCGCTACACTTTTTTATTTCTTAGCTGTTCTCTTTTCTCCTACTCAAGGATTACTCTTTAAGTACAATCAAAATAGAATTGAGAAACGTAGAATCCTAAGAGAAGATATCTTGCGACAAGTCATCAAGAAACAACCTGAAGGCACCTCGATTGCTTCTCTTACTGAAAGATTAAATATTCCAGAAAGTAGAATACAGTCAACGGTCAATGTGATGACCAAAAGTAATCTGATAACACGGATGTCTGATAAGGTCATACTTACGGATGCTGGTATCAATAAAGCGGAGCAGTTAGTCCGAGCACATAGATTGTGGGAGACTTATCAAGTAAGAAAGATGGGTTTGGATTCTAATCAAATCCATAATGAAGCAGATCAGATAGAGCACTTTCTTTCAGAGGAATTATTGGATGAGATTGATAGGGAGCTCGGATTCCCTACTAAAGATCCACATGATTCTCCTATACCTTCCAAGGTTATTAATTAGCCCTTGTTAGTGGCTGGGGCTGCTGTCTTTTCGCAAGCACCTTGACAATTTCCATAGAGATTAAGTGAGTGGTGGGTAACATTAAATTTCAATAACTCACCCATCATATCTTTGATGTTTTGAATTCTTGGATCACAAAATTCTAATACTTTTCCACAGTCTACACACAGCAAATGATCATGTTGTTTGTATCCATAAGATTTCTCATACTGGGTTAGATTTTTGCCAAACTGGTGCTTGGTGACCAAATCACAATTGACAAGTAAGTCCAAGGTATTATAGACAGTTGCACGAGAGACTCTGTAGTTTTGGTTTTTCATATGGATATAGAAAGCTTCAGCATCAAAGTGATCTGTTCGCTTATAGATCTCTTCGAGAATTGCGTACCGCTCTGGAGTTTTTCTTAGTTCATTTTTCTCCAAGAAATTGGTGAAGATTTGTTTTACTTCATCAAATATTTTCTCAATGTGTTCTGATACTTCTTCAGCCATATGCTTAGTCCTCTATTCTAGTGACATTGGTAATGCCATCTAATTTCTTAATGGAATGAATAACGTGGTTTAGTTGATCTTTGTTTTTGACGAAGATACTAACCTTACCTTCAAAATAACCTTCATCTCCTTCTATGCTAAAGGATCTGATATTTATACCTAGGGTGTTACTGATCTCATTGGTGATAACAGTAATGACACCGGGGCCAGAATCCACTCCTATGATGGATAGTACCACTGTAAAGTTGGATCCAGCTTTTCTTGCCCACTCTGCCTTTAGTACCCTGTAAGAGTAGTTAGCCAGTAGGTGGGTTGCATTTTTACAATTGGTCCTATGGATTTTGAGTCCCTCTCCAGCTGTAAGATACCCAAAGATATCTTCACCTTGCACAGGCGTACAGCACCTGGCCAATGAAAATTCATATTGGTCTGCGGATTCTCCATTGACGAGGATAGACGATTTGTTTAGCTCTGCAGCTTTACGCGTCCTCTTTGGTGGGAGGTCAGCAGGGGCCTGTGTACCTGCAGACGCCACTGGTTTCACTTCCTCTTCTTTTAGTCCTTTTATTTTTCCTCCCTCAATTTCAAAAGTCTTAAAGTCTGGAAGTTTTATTTCTTCATTAGAGATGGCAAAGTAAAAATCTGGCCTATTGGCATAGCCATTGTGTTTTACTAGAAAGTCAATGTTTTCTTCGAAGGTAAGCTTGGCATTTTTCATTTTGCGCTCTAGGTTTTCTCTTCCTATTTCGCCTTTTTTTCTTTTCTCTTCTTTCATAGCCGATCTAATTTTTGATCGGGCTTTTCCAGTCACAGTCATCTTGAGCCAGTGCTCCGATGGCTTTTGATTTTTGTTGGTGGTTACAGTCACTTGATCTCCATTTTGGAGTTTGTGACCCATAGGTACCAACTTGTTGTTCACCTTGATGGCTGTCGCTTGATAGCCTACCTGAGAGTGTATCTCAAAGGCAAAATCCAGAGCTGTAGCGCCTTCTGGTAGCATTTTCATATCCCCATTAGGCGTAAATACATAGACTTCTTTATTAAAGAGATTAGACTTAAAATCATTTAGAAACTCGAGAGCATCATTATGTTGAGTGTCGAGCAGTGCTCTAATATTATCCAACCATCTATCATAGACACTATGCTCACTTTTAACGCCTTTGTATTTCCAATGTGCAGCAAAACCGCGCTCGGCAATATCATCCATCCTTTCCGATCTCACTTGTACTTCTACATACTTGCCACTAGGTCCTATGACTGTGGTGTGGAGAGATTCATAACCATTACTCTTTGGTGTAGTTACCCAATCCTTGAGTCGTTCTGGAATGGGATTATATACATCTGTGATTATCGAGTATATCTGCCAGCAGACACTCTTCTCCGACTCTATAGGCGTATCACATATGATCCTAATGGCAAACAGATCATAGATTTCCTCAAATGGTATTTGTTTCTTCTGGATTTTATTCCAGATAGAAGAGATGGCTTTAGACCTACCGAGTACACGATAGTCTACATCGAGATCGTTTAGCTTTTTAGTTAGAGGTTCTATAAAGTCATTAATATATTCTGTCCGTCCTGATTCCGAGGCCTCTAGTTTTGCGGAGAGCTCATTGTATGTCTCAGGTTCAGTAATCTTCATACAGATGTCATTAAACTCAGTTTTGACATTATATAAGCCAAGTCTATGAGCGAGTGGCGTGTAGATGTATGAAGTCTCGGCGGCTATCTTTAATTGCTTGGATCGTGGCATTGCACCTATGGTCCTCAGATTGTGCAACCTATCGGCCATCTTGATTAGTGCGACCCTAACATCATAAGTAAGAGAAGAGAGGACTTTCTTAAAGTTTTCTGCTTGCTTATTCTCTACGTTATAAGTGCCATCCAACTTTGTGAGGCCATCTACGATACGGCTGATTTTTTCTCCAAAAATTTCATTGATATCCTCTAGAGTGGTATCTGTATCTTCTACCACGTCATGTAATAGAGCGCTGATGACCGCTGTTGGTCCCAGACCTATTTCTTCAAAACAGATTCTAGCCACTTCTATGGGGTGGAAGACATATGGCTCTCCAGACCTTCTACGCTGAAATTTATGCGCATCAAGTATCAATTGGTAGGCCTTATCGAGATCTTCCTTGTCTTGATCTGTGCTTTTTTGCCTAAGTTTCTGCATAAGCGCCTGAAACTCAACGTCAATAAGCTTGTATTCACTATCTGATATGGCCTTTCCTATGGGCATAAATTTCCTTTAAATCTCTATTGCTCAGCAAGTTAGATAATTCTAAGGTTTTAAGTGTGGAATGCGAGTTGCCTTAAGTATCTAAAATTCTTTTAGTTGACGGTTCTAAAGTTGTTCTATTTATAAATATATCTATCTTTGCGCCTCATTTTCTTTGAATTGCGGGTGTGATGAAATTGGTAGACATGCTAGATTTAGGATCTAGTGCTTCACGGCGTGTGGGTTCGAGTCCCTCCACCCGCACTTTTCAAAGAAATTCCAATACTATTCCTCCATCACAGATATTAAATGAAGCTAGAGAAGAATCAAATTGATGAACTCAATGCAGAGTTAACGCTGGTTATCGAAAAAGACGATTATCTAGGCGAATACGACAAGCAAATAAGGTCTTATCAACAAAAAGCCCAGCTAAAAGGCTTCAGAAAGGGCAAAACACCAATAAGTGTTATAAAGAAAATGTACGGAGGTGCCGTAATGCAAGAGACTGTATCAAAGATACTTACAGATAAGATCAATGATATCATTGCGGACAAAGAGCTAAGAATCATCGGAGAGCCTTACCTTATCGATAGAGAAAATCTTCCTGAGCTCAATCATAAAGCTCCCGAAGACTATACCTATAAGTTTGAGATAGGGATGGAGCCTCAATTTGATGTCGTAGGCGTCTCAGAATCAGATACTTACGAGAGACCAGAAGTCGCCATCTCAAAAGAAATGGTAGATGAGGAACTGCATAGTCTTCAAAAAAGACTAGGTGATCAGTCTAGCTCAGAGGAGCTTATTCAAGATGACGACGTTATATATTTCATATCTAAGGAGCTCTATAATGGTAATGTCTTGGTAGATGGGCATTCTTCTGAGTTCTCCGTGGCTATGGAAAAAGTCAATCCCAAGTATCAAGACGAGCTCAGAAAACTCAAAAAGGGTGGAAGTATAGATGCCGACATCTACGAATTAGAAAAAGATCTACCATCGAGTCAAGTTGAAAAATATCTCTTAAAGGTGGGAGAGGATCAGGACCTATCTAGTATGAGCAGTGACTTTAGATTGGAAGTCAAAGATGTAGTGCGACTGACACCAGCAACACTAGATCAGGACCTATTCGATAAGTCTTTCGGTAAGGATGAAGTCAAATCAGAAGAAGAAGCTCGAGCCAAAATAGAGAGTTACCTCAAGGACTACTTTGACCAAGAATCCAACAAATTGGCCAATAGAAGAATTATGGAAGCCCTTATGGAAAAGAATGCTATGGAGTTGCCAGATGGTTTCCTCAAGAAGTGGCTGACCCAAGATACAAGTAAAGAACCACCTACTGATGAGCAGTTTGAGCAATTCAAAAAGGAGCTGAAGTGGAGAATCATCAAGAAAAAACTTAATGATCAGTTTGAGGTAGACGTCACCGAGGAGGAAATCTTCCAGTATTTTGTCAGTGCAGTTAAGAGCTACTCGCCTTATATGGATGAGTCGAGCCTAAAGAATACTGTATTTTCTCTTATGCAAAATCGAGAACAAGTCAATACAGCTGTAGAAACTATAAGCAGTGGCAAGCTTTTCGAGAAAATAAGAGCAGTTGTTAAAATCAACAACGCCAGTATTGATAAAGAAGGCTTTTATGAAATAGCCAAAGAATTAAATCAAAAAGCGAATTAATCCGTTATATCTAAAGAATATAAAGAAATAAACGTATGTCATTAACCAAGGAATTCCGAAGTTTTGCTACCAAGCATATGAATCTAAATGCTGATCTGGTAGATAACCATCTTAATAATATCAATGTTGCAGTACCTAATATTACGGGCTTTACGCCTCAAGTAATAGAGGAGCGACAGATGAATGTGGTCGGAATGGATGTGTTTTCTAGACTCATGATGGATAGAATCATCTTCCTCGGTGTACCTATTAATGACTATGTAGCCAATGTCGTGCAAGCACAATTGCTTTTCTTAGAGTCAACCGATCCCAAGAGAGACGTGCAGATGTTTATAAATAGTCCTGGAGGTTCCGTTATAGCTGGATTAGGTATCTATGATACCATGCAGTATGTGACACCAGATGTAAGCACTATATGCACGGGCCTAGCAGCCTCTATGGGCGCAGTTCTTTTGTGTGCTGGAAAAACTGGTAAGCGGACTTGTCTACAGCACAGTAGAGTGATGATACATCAGCCTTCAGGTGGTATGCAAGGTCAGTTTTCAGATATGGAAATATCGTATAAGCTTATCAAGCAATTAAGAAAGGAATTGTATGATATTATGGCTGACCATACAGGTCAGACATTTGAGTCTATTGAGAAGGATAGTGATAGAGATAACTGGATGTCAGCAACAGAAGCTAAGGATTATGGCTTAGTTGATGAAGTATTAACAAGAGATCATATCAGAAAACAAAAAGATAACGCCTAGTGTCTAAAACAAAAGGAAAAGGTCAAAAGTGTTCGTTTTGCGGCAGAGATAAGAGTGACACACTCTTAATGATAGCTGGTGTAGAGGGACATATCTGTGAGTCTTGTGTCGAGCAAGCTAACGAGATTGTTAGTGAAGAGCTCGGCAATAAGGCGCCTAGCAAAAGCTCTTTTTCCTTTAACCTGCCATCTGGGGTAACACCAGTCAAGATCAAAGATTACTTAGATCAGTTTATAATAGGGCAGACAGATGCTAAAAAATACTTAGCGGTTAGCGTATACAATCACTACAAAAGGCTCAACCAAATCAGTACGGATGATGTCGAAATAGAGAAGTCTAATATCCTTTTTGTAGGACAGACAGGTACTGGTAAGACGCTACTTGCAAAGACCATTGCGAAATACTTGAATGTTCCTTTTTCTATTGTTGATGCTACAGTCTTTACGGAAGCAGGGTATGTAGGAGAGGATGTAGAGAGTATGCTTTCTCGATTGTTGCAGGCATCAGATCATGATGTCGATGCGGCACAAAAAGGTATTGTATACATAGATGAGATAGATAAAGTCGCTCGGAAGAGAGATAATCCTTCTATTACCAGAGATGTATCTGGTGAGGGTGTACAGCAAGCCTTACTCAAAATGCTCGAGGGTACGGAAGTCAATGTCCCTCCGTATGGAGGAAGAAAGCACCCCGAGCAAAAGATGATTCAGGTCAACACCAGTAACATCCTTTTTATAATGGGTGGTGCCTTTGATGGTATCAACAAGCTCATCGCCAATAGGCTCAATACGCAAGTGATCGGTTTCAATAAAGCAGATACAGAGCTATATGATGAAGACAATATTCTTAAATATGTCACACATCAAGATCTTAAGAGCTACGGTCTTATTCCAGAGTTGATCGGACGTATGCCTGTACTCACTTATCTCAATCCATTAGATAAGGAAACACTCATAAGAATCATCACAGAACCTAAGAATGCGCTCATCAAGCAATACCAGAAGCTCTTTAGGTTAGAAGGTATTAGCCTTGAGATTACGGAAGATGCCTTGGATTTCATTGCAGAAAAAGCCTTGGATTATAAGTTAGGTGCTAGAGGGCTAAGATCAATTATGGAGGCTATTCTGGCTGAGTCTATGTTTGAGTTACCATCTCATCCAGATGTTAAGGAGTTTACTGTTGATAAGGCTTATGCAGCTTCACAACTAGAAAACTCTTCTATCTCTAAGCTAAAGGTCGCCTAGTTCTCCACAATAGAAGCTATCTCCTAGGATGTTCCTGAGCTATGACTCGATGAATGCTAGCTTCTAAAACCTTTCTTTTCACCATTTCATACCGACCCTATAAGGATATTATAGGTATATGAGCTATGGTCTGTGCTCTGCATGTAAGGGATTTCCTTCGTACTTATACTTTTTTCCAATTGTACGACCTCAATTATTAATACTGGTCAAAGCACTTAGTAGGCCTGGAAGAAATTGATGGATCAAGCCAGATAAACAGGATGAAATTAGGCGGAGATATCTAATGGCTTCCCATTTTGGATTAAGGTCTTGCAGATTTTGCCCTTCTGATGCTCTCCATAAAGAAAATGCAACCACTCATCTTTGATTTCAAGCTGTATTGGATCAGTCTGGTTGAACCAACAATCCGTTGACCTTCGAACAATCTCCAAATTATGAAGTCTAAGTAGTATCTAATAAACAAAAACTATCAATATGAAAAGCGTTATAGGTTCTGCACTCATACTTGTGTCGTTATACTTAGGGTACACTGGTATAACGAAGATGAGCAACAGCGAAAAATCTGTCGAGATTATAGGAATAGAGTTATCCGCCTCAGATGAGGACAAAAAGTCAACGGGAATAATTTACTTAGGCCTATCAGTGGTCAGTATGATAGGCGGTGTCACCCTTTTAGCTCGAAACTAATCCTATCAAGGATGGCTACGATTATCTGTAAAAATCACGACTGATGATTAGATCTACTAGCGATGATTTTTTGAGGTCTGCTACAAACTAGGGTAGAGTGGATAGTTGGCCATCGCAGAATTGACTTTCTCTTTAACGGACTGGATCACAGACTCATTATTGATGTCTGAGAGTATCATATCTATCCATTCTATTATCTGACCGCAAGACGCTTCTTGCATCCCTCTAGAGGTGATAGCCGAGGTGCCTATTCTTATTCCTGAGGTAACAAAAGGACTCTTTGTGTCAAATGGAACCATATTCTTATTGACAGTGATATCAGCTTTTATAAGTGCATTCTCAGCTTCCTTACCAGTGACATTCTTAGATCTAAGATCAATGAGCATCAGATGATTATCAGTACCGCCAGATATGACTTTGTACCCTTTTTCTTTCAGGGCTTGGCTCATCACTTGTGCATTCTTTATGACTTGTTCTCCATAAGTCTTGAACGACGGATCTAGTGCCTCGCCAAACGCTACTGCTTTAGCGGCGATGACATGCTCTAGTGGTCCTCCCTGCATTCCAGGAAATACTCCACTGTTGAGTATTGATGACATCTTGATTACGGTACCTTTCTTAGTCGTTCTGCCCCAAGGATTTTCAAAGTCCTTACCCATCATAATTATGCCTCCTCTAGGTCCTCTAAGTGTCTTGTGGGTTGTGGAGGAAACGATATGACAGTGGGGGATAGGATCATTGAGCAATCCGGCTGCGATAAGTCCAGCAGGGTGCGCGATATCTGCCAATAAGAGCGCATCTATGGAGTCGGCTATGTTTCTAAATCTCTTATAATCCCAATCTCTAGAATATGCAGAGGCACCACAAATAATCAACTTAGGCTTGTGCAGCTGGGCAAGCGATTCAACCTTATCCATATCGATTGTCCCAGTATCTTCGTCTACACCATAGAACACAGGGTTGTATACTTTACCTGAAAAGTTGACAGGAGAACCGTGTGAAAGGTGCCCTCCGTGCGAAAGATCAAAGCCCAAAATTGTATCTCCTGGCTGCAGGATAGCTAAGAAGATAGCTGCATTGGCTTGTGCACCTGAGTGGGGCTGTACATTGGCATATTCAGCACCGAACAAGGTCTTTAACCTGTCTATAGCCAACTGTTCTACTTCATCGACGACTTCACAACCACCATAATATCTCTTGCCAGGATATCCTTCAGCATACTTATTGGTCAGACAACTGCCCATTGTTTGCATTACTTGGAGGCTCGTAAAGTTCTCTGATGCTATTAATTCGACTCCTTCTCTCTGTCTCTGGAGTTCTCTAGATAGTAAATCTTGTATCTGGTTATCTCGCATATTATATTCCAATTGGAGACGCAAATTAGAAAAAAAAAAGCCTTGCGGAAGAACCGCAAGGCTTATATAACTTAACAGTGTATCAATTAGTTGATACCTAAAGCTCTCATAGTTTCTGTATCCAATTGACCTACAGGTAACCCGTTGTCTTTTTGGAATTTCACTAAGGCAGCTTTTGTTCCTGCACCCATTCTGTTGTCAGCACCTGCTGATCCAACATCATATCCTCTAGAGATAAGTGCTTGTTGTACTTTTCTAACTAAGTCAGATGTTACATCTTTTTCACATACAACTTCTCTCCACTCAGTAAATCCACCTTGCTTCACTAACTGTCTCTTAGAGATAGTCTTGTATTCTGCAGGTATTTCTATTGATCTAGTAGTAGCAGCTGATGTTCTAGTGTAAGATCTGTTCTCAAATCTTTCATCTACTGGCGCACTCTGCGTAGTTGCAGGGCTAGCTAGTTTCTGGTAAGATCTAGTAGTGTATTGTGGCTCTCCACTTACATTTTCTGCACTTGCATCATTTGCAAGTTTCTGCATACTGATAGTTGTGTACTGAGCCTCTCCAGTTACTGCTTCAGATGTCGCATCGTTAGCTAGCTTCTGGTAAGATCTAGTTGTATACTGAGGGTCTCCACTTACATTGTTTGCACTTGCATCGTTAGCAAGTTTTTGCATACTAATAGTCGTGTACTTAGCATCTCCAGAAACGTTTTCTGCAGAAGCGTCATTCACCAATCTCTGGAAAGTTCTTGTAGAGTAACTTCTACCGTCACCACCATCGTTAGCACCTGCTAATACTAGCTCGACTCTTCTGTTAGCTCTTCTACCTGTAGCAGTAGAGTTATCAGCTTTTGGCTGCGTTTCTCCCATACCTTCGTAGTTAAGGCTGCTAGCGTTAGCTCCAGCTGCAATTAATGCATCATATACTGCCTTAGCTCTGTTTCTAGAAAGTGCAAGGTTGGCACTATCATCTCCTTGACTATCTGTGTGACCTACGATAGTTCCACCTCCTGTAGAGTTGATCTTATCGATAGCTCTTCTGATTTCAGAATCATAACCTGAAGAAAGGTTAGCAGATCCAGATGCAAAGTTTACATTGATCGTGTAGTTGTTAGAACCACCTGGTACATAGTTTTCTGATGTCGCATCATTAACCAACTTCTGGTAAGAGTAAGTTGTGTATGCAGGATCACCCATATTGTTTTCTGCAGATGCATCATTAGCCAATCTCTGAGAAGAGATCGTCGTGTACTGCGCAGCACCGTATACAGCTTCAGTAGTTGCATCATTCACTAGTTTATCAGAGGAGATCGTCGTGTACTGAGCATCACCTGAGATATTCTCAGAAGTTGCATCATTAGATAATTTCTGGTAAGATCTAGTTGTGTATTGTGGATCACCTGAAGAATTAGAAGCTGCAGCTGGTGCAGATAATTTCTTGTATGTTCTTGTTGTGAACTGAGCTGGCACGTCAACAACTTCTGTTGTCGCTGGGCTAGCTAATTTCTGGTACGATCTAGTCTCATACTTAGCAGGTACAGTTACAGACTCAGTAGTCGCAGGTGTAACAAGCTTTCTGTAAGATATAGTTGTGTATACAGGCTCAACTTGAACTGCCTCCGTAGATGCAGGTGTAACGAGCTTTCTGTAAGATCTAGTAGTATATACTGGCTCTACAGTAACCGCCTCTGTAGATGCTGGTGTAACTAGTTTCTTGTAAGATCTAGTCGTGTACTCAGCAGGTACTTCTACTGCCTCAGTAGTTGCAGGCGTTACAAGCTTTCTATATGAAATAGTCGTGTATACTGGATCAACTTTTACAGCCTCCGTAGTAGCAGGTGTTACAAGCTTTCTATAAGATCTAGTTGTGTACTCAGCAGGTACTTCTACAGCTTCTGTCGTTGCTGGAGTAACCAATTTCTGATAAGATCTAGTTGAATAAACAGCAGGTACTTCTACAGCCTCCGTAGTGGCAGGTGTAACAAGCTTTCTGTAAGAAATAGTCGTGTATACTGGGTCAACGTTTACAGCTTCTGTCGTCGCTGGGTTAACCAATTTTCTGTATGATCTAGTTGTGTATTCTGCAGGTACAGTTACAGACTCAGTAGTTGCTGGATTAACCAACTTTCTGTATGAGATAGTAGAGTATTGAGCAGGGATGTCAACAACTTCAGTAGTTGCATCATTAACTAGTTTTCTGTAAGATCTAGTTGTGTACTTAGCAGGTATTTCGATAGTTTTTACACAATCGTCTCCTTGCTCAGTATATCCATCAGCACATCCAACTCTAACTTTCTTAGTTACTGTTCTGAATTGTGCAGGTGTTTCTTGTAGACACCAAACTAGACAGTCGTTAGGATCTGCAGAAAGACAGTTTTTATCAGCTTTCTTCTTTACCCACTTCGTAGATGCAGGTGCAGTCTGGATAGACTCCGTCTGCGTCTCATATCTAGCAGGAATCTTCTCCAACTTAGAAGTTGCTTCAGATACCAATACTTGCTCAGTTACTGTCTCGTAAGTCGCAGGTATAACTCTAATTGTAGTAGAAGCTTCTTTTTGAAGTACTTCTTCAGTTACTGTCTCATAAGTCGCTGGTACTGCTCTTAGAGTCGTATAAGCATCTTTTTTCAAGATTTGCTCAGTGACTGTCTCATATGTTGCAGGGATTACTCTCAATGTAGTGTATCCATCTTTCTGCAATACTTGCTCAGTTACAGTTTCGTATGTTGCTGGTACTGCTCTTAGAGTAGTGTAAGCATCTTTCTGTAGGATCTGCTCAGTTACAGTTTCGTAAGTTGCAGGAACCTTTCTTAGTGTCGTGTAAGCATCTTTTACAAGTACTTGCTCAGTAACAGTCTCGTATTCTGCTGGTACTTTTCTTAGAGTTGTATAACCATCTTTCTGTAGCTTCTGCTCAGTAACAGTTTCATAAGTCGCTGGTACTTGTCTCAAAGTAGTATAAGCGTCTTTTTTAAGTACAGTTTCAGATACTGTCTCGTATACTGGAGGTACAGTTCTGATAGTTGTGTACCCGTCCTTCTTAAGTACTGTTTCTGTAACAGTCTCGTAAGTTGCAGGTACTTTTCTCAATGTTGTATAACCGTCTTTTTGCAATACTTGCTCAGTAACAGTCTCGTATACTGCAGGTACTGGCTTTAGTACGTCATAAGCTTCTTGAACAAGAACCTCTTCAGTAACAGTTTCAAAAGATGCAGGTATAACTCTTATAGTGGTATAAGCATCTTTAGTCATAACTTCCTCAGTGATCGTTTCGAACTGAGCTGGGGAGATATTGACATTAGAAGCACCATCAGACTTAAGGATTTGCTCTGTTACAGTCTCAAATGATGCAGGTGTGATTCTTACATCAGAAGAACCTTCTGAAGCTAGAACTTGCTCAGTTGCTTTTTCGAATTGTGCAGGTATAACTCTATAAGCTACTACACAATTAGGATCGTTACTCGCGTTGTCGCTGCTTGTTGCAGTACTAGGAGATACTAATTCTACTCTTCTGTTGGTCGCTCTACCACTGGCGGTACTGTTGTCTGCAATTGGGCTAGACTCTCCCATACCATCATATGTGATACAAGAAGAAGAAACACCAGCAGCGATAAGTGCATCGTATACAGCTTTTGCTCTGTTTCTTGATAAAGTTGCATTAGCAGCCTCAGATCCTTGAGAATCTGTGTGACCGATGATTCTAGAAGTACCAGCTCCACAATCAAGTGAACCAGCTATTCTTGAAATCTCTGCAGATGATGAAGCAGTCAATACTGCAGAACCAGAGTTGAATGATACATTCAATGCTGTTCCAGCACTTCTGTATCCAGCTCCACCTGCAGCACAAGTGTTAGATATAACTTGTTCAGTAACTGTCTCAAAAGTCGCAGGTGTTATTCTTATAGAAGAAGCACCATCTGATTTTAAAACTTGTTCTGTAACTGTCTCGAATTGTGCTGGTGTGATTCTTAAATCAGAAGCACCATCTTGAGTAATGATTTCCTCAGATGCAGTTTCGAAAACTGCTGGTGAGATTCTTACATCAGAAGAACCTTCTGAAGCCAATACTTCCTCAGTTACAGTTTCGAACGTTGCTGGAGTAATATTAACAGAAGAAGAACCATCAGACTTAAGAATCTGCTCAGTGACAGTTTCAAAGGTTGCTGGAATTACTCTTAAGTCATTAGCTCCGTCACTAGCAAGAACTTGCTCAGTTACAGTTTCGAACGTTGCCGGTGTGATGTTAACTGAAGAAGATCCATCAGACTTGAGGATTTGCTCAGTTACAGTTTCAAACGTAGCCGGTACAACTGATAGGGTAGTACTACCTTCTGATGCAAGTACTTGCTCAGTCAGTGTCTCAGTTGAACCAGGTACGATTTCAACTCTCGTCGTTGCGTCTTTAACTAGAATTTGCTCCGTCACAGTCTCATACTGATCTTGAATCAAACATCTGGCATAACATTTACCAGGCTCAGATGGCATCCCCTCTGACGGTGCTCCCGTCGTTTGAGCGAACATACTCACCGAACCAAGTAAGAATAGACAAGATAAAATCAGATTAACTTGTTTCATGGTTGATTTTAAATTTAAATTAATAATGTCAATAAAGGTTTTTACCCACAGTAAAGCGCAGGCGTTTATTCTTGTATACTGTACAAGACCGTAAAAATATTCAATTTATCTTGGATAACATAAATAGTGTTTTGTAATCTTTTTTACATTTATGAGGGTATCCAAGACGTCAGAAATGGGCAATACCTTGCCGTCTTTCCTTAGGACTTGTATAGTTTCTTTTGTGCGGTTATAGGCTTGATTGGATTCTGTGCCTATGTAGATGAGTCTGTTCACTATTTGGTCTAAATTCTCTGGGTGTACGCCTTGTTTGAGGAGTAAGGCTTCGAGATTAAGACGCTTTTCTGCGATTAAGTCACTCTTTATGGGTGAATCATTAAGAATCAACTTGTGCAGTCGTCGATTCAAGATGTGCTCGGATAGATAGCTCAATATGAAATCAGGATGGTTAACAGTTGCTTTTATAGCTGTCAGAACGTCCACATCATCTAGACGTGCAAATTCTTCCAAGTAGTTAGTATCATTAATTGTACCATTTATGCGTTTTTTGACAAATTCCATAAAAGCAGTATCTGAATCCTCCGCTTGAGGGTTTATTTCTGCCAATTCGACCAACCTCTTGACAAACTCCTTCAGCATTCTTTCTGCCACAATGGATGTTTTGTGCAAATACACTTGCCAATACATAATGTGTCTAGCCACTAGAAACTTTTCTATCGAAAAAATTGCCTTTTCCTCCACTACGAGCTGATCCTCGACTACATTCATCATCGATATCAAGCGCTTATAGCCTATAACCCCCTCGGCTACACCTGTATGGAAACTATCACGAATAAGATAGTCCAATCGATCCATGTCAAGTTGACTCGAGACCAGTTGCTGAAGAAAAGGCCGATGGTATTCCTTTTTGAATATACTGATAGCCAGATCTAGCTGACCACCCATTTCTACATTAAGGGCCGACATTGTATCCAAGGAGATGGCTTCATGATGTTTGGGAAAGATCAGTTCCTCTAGTCCATGCGAGAAGGGTCCGTGACCTATGTCATGGAGCAAGATCGCTTGACATACGGCTTCGTACTCCTTGTCATCTATAGCAATTCCTTTCTCCCTAAGTGAATGTATGGCCGTTGTCATCAAGTACAGTGCTCCTAGCGCATGGCTAAATCTGGAATGATTGGCGCTCGGATAGACATAGGTGCTTAGACCCATCTGAGAGATTCTCCTTAACCGCTGGAAATAGGGGTGCTCTATAAGGGTGTATAGGCTATCAAAGGGAAAGGATACCAAGCCATATATGGGATCATTGAAAATCTTTCTACTACTCATACAAGCACGAAGGTAATAGAAAGGTGCCGTGATGCGTTCCTTATTGACGTTTTCACAATGATGTACCTTCGTACACTAAAGCAAATTCCTTATATGAGTAAAGTAAAGATCCTCTGGGCTGATGATGAAATTGATCTTCTCAAACCCCAACTGTTCTTCTTAGAAAAGAAAGGGTACGAGATTATAGAAGTTACCAATGGCCATGATGCGCTGGAGGTGATGGCAGAGGACAAAGAAATTGACTGTGTCTTTTTAGATGAATCTATGCCCGGTATATCGGGACTAGAAACGCTTGAAAAGATACGGGAGACCAATAAAAACATACCAGTGGTGATGATCACTAAGAATGAGGCAGAGGATCTCATGGAGGAGGCCATCGGCTCAGAAATCCACGACTATCTCATCAAGCCCGTCAACCCCAATCAAATCTTGCTTTCTCTCAAAAAGATTATTGACAATAAGCGATTGGTAAGCTCTAAAACAGCTACGGATTACCAGCAAGAATTCAGGAAGATATCCATGGATATCAATAGTGGCCTAGACAGAGAAGGTTGGAACACCATCTACAAGCGGATTATAGAGTGGGAGATAAAGCTTGATAATTCAGACAATGAGCAGATGAGAGATATTCTCGATATGCAGAAGAGTGAGGCCAATAATGGTTTTTGTAAATATGTGTCCAAGGAGTACAAAGAATGGACTAAGCAGGCAGATGGACCAGTGTTATCTCACAACCTGTTCAAGGAGCACCTATTTCCTGCCTTAGACCCAGATAGACCCAATGTATTGGTCCTATTTGATAATCTGCGCTTTGACCAATGGAGGACCTTACAACCGACCATTAACGAATACTTTAGAGTGGAGTCTGAGGAGGTGTTTTACAGCATTCTACCTACGTCAACACAATACAGTCGCAATGCCATCTTCGCGGGGATGACGCCGCTCGACATACAAAAGAACTTTCCACAGTACTGGCTCAATGATAATGAGTCTGGAGGCAAGAATCAGCACGAAGAGGCCCTGATGCAAGCGCAGATAGATCGACTGGTCAAGCGGGATCTCAAGTGGGCTTACTACAAGATCCGAAATGTAGATGACGCCAAGGCTATGCTGGATCAGACGCCTAATTTTAGAAATAATGAACTGACAGTTATCGTCTACAACTTCATAGATATGCTCTCCCACGCTCGGACGGAGATGGATGTCCTCAAGGAATTAGCCTCCGACGAGAAGGCCTACAGATCATTGACCAAATCGTGGTTTATCAATTCACCAATATGGAGTAGTCTACAAAGCTTATCTGATCAAAAAGTGAAACTCTTTATTACAACAGATCACGGAACCATCAGAGTCAACAGTCCTAGTAAGGTCAAAGCAGATAGGGAGACTTCTACTAATCTCAGATATAAGGTGGGCAAAAACCTAAACTATAAGAAATCTGATGTCTTGGATGAGGCAGACCCCCATAGCCTTGGTTTGCCCAGACCTAATATCAGTTCCAAGTTCATCTTTGCCTTAGAAAGCAACTTTTTCCTTTATCCTAACAACTACAATCGATTTAATCGGATGTATAATGACACTTTTCAGCACGGTGGCTTGTCGATGGAGGAGATGATCTGCCCTTTTGTAACACTAGAAAGTAGATAGAACCCACTAGACCACTTGCCCATTTAGTCAGGGGATTGATATTTCTTGTAGGCCCGCTTAGAGATGAGTATGCTAAGCTCGTACAGCACAAATACAGGTATACCGATGAGAAACTGGGTGACGACATCAGGTGGGGTTATCACAGCAGCAAATAGGAGTATCATGATCACTGCGTGACGTCTGTAGTTGCGCATAAGATCAGGTGTCACTAAGCCTATTCTAGATAAAAAGTAGATGACTATCGGTAGCTCAAATATGATTCCTGTAGGTACTGTGAACATCGTGACATTGTTGACATAAGAGGCAAGTGTAGGGCTGCTTATAATCTCATCAGATATGTTGTAACCCGCCAAAAATGAAACAGCAAATGGGCTGATTACATAATACCCAAACAGTACACCCAGTAGGAAAAGAGAAGAGCAGACAAAGACGATTCCACGGGCGGCTTTCTGTTCGTTTTTATAGAGACCGGGTTTTATAAATCGCCACATCTCCCAGAAGATATAGGGAAAGGAAATGATGATGCCGAGCCAGATGGAGACCTTCAAATGTGTAAAGAATTGCTCGCCCAACTCCCTCGGCAGCAACTTGAATTCTGGTGGGCTAAAGCAGAGCACATCAGAGAGGCTGCAGATAAATCTGTAAGTGGGAAAATTAGGATTCTTTGGTCCTAGTATAATCTTGTTGAAGACAAAATCCTTGAAGAAGAACACGATGCACGCAAAGAGTACAACAGACACTAGGGATCTGATGATGTGCCACCTTAATTCCTCTAGGTGGTCAAGGAAGCTCATTTCCTTCTCTTCGACTGCTTTTTCTTCTGCCATTGTGCGGGCCCAAAATTAAACCTAAAGTCCCAACTATCGTTTTTATTTGCTTTACTTTTGCTCACATATTAAGAAAGTAGAGAATACGTTGATTACATACATAGCCATATCTGCAGTTAGTCTAGCCGTTTTACTTTTGGCCTCTGATTGGTTTATCGAGTCTGCAGAAAAGATTGGGCTTTCCTTTGGGATATCTCCCTTTGTGATAGGTGTAACAATTGTAGCCTTTGGAACCTCTCTACCAGAGCTGGCTGCTTCTATTGCCAGTGTTTATTCTGGCACCTCAGAGATCGTGGTCGGTAACGTTGTCGGTTCTAATATCACCAACATTCTTCTGGTACTGGGTCTTACGTGTATGGTCGGCAAGTCCATCAATTTAGATTTTGACCTATGGGATGTCGATATGCCTTTACTATTGGGTTCCTCATTCTTGATGTATTTCATTCTACAAGATGGCCAATTGGCTCTTATTGAATCCCTACTTTTTCTTGCTGCTTTGGTGGGATTCTTAATCAATAGTGTCGCCAGTTCAGTTCCAGACGAAGATGTAGAAAGACCCACAGTAGGGCCCAAGGATATTGCAAAATTAATAGCTGGAGGTGTATTGGTTTATTTCGGGGCCAAGTACACCATCTACGGTATAGAAGGCGTGTCTATGATAGCAGGTATAAGCCCTGAGGTCATTTCATTAACTTTTGTAGCCTTAGGTACTTCCTTGCCAGAGGTAGTCGTCAGTATAGCGGCTGCTAAGAGAGGTAAGCACGCGATAGCTGTCGGTAATGTTTTAGGGTCTAATATCTTCAATACTTATGCTGTAATGGCAATACCTTCCCTCCTAGGCGAGTTGTATATTCCAGAAAATGTCATTTCGTTTGGACTTCCATTTATGGTGGCGATGACGGTGATGTTTGGCGCGATGACTTTCTCTAGGAAAATATGTAAATGGGAAGGCTTTCTTCTCCTCATATTTTATGCTTATTACTTAGCGCAACAATTCTGTAATGTGTAATTCTTTGGTAATTCTAATTGTAAAACTTTAAGGTCAAATGGTGCAGAAATTTCAATCGATTTTGTTCTTGACTCTTCTCGCGATGACGCTGAGTTTTACCTTATCAGGACAGATATTACCTGTATGCCATTACAGCTTTGATAATGATGATCTATCGGAGTCGACGGGAAATTTTCTTTCGGGGCAAGCTGCGGAAAGCACAGTGACTTACACCTGTGGGGTTGGAGAGAATTCTAGAGCTCTATTATTCGATGGGTCTGTAGATACCTTGACACTGGATCAAGAAGTCAGGGATTTATTTGATGAGGATTTTTCTTTTAGTATGTCTTTTTGGGTGGATCCTACGCAAGGCAACTATTCACTGTTTGCGATAGAGGATAGTTGCAGAATCGATTCTTCTTTTGCTATAATTTATTCTGGAGATGTCAATCAAGTACAAATAGAGTTTGCCCGGGATATTAGCGAATCGGTTATCTTTTCTGCTCCGCTCAATACGACTAGATGTTGGCACGATTTGATATTTATTAGAGATCAAAACACCTATTCTTTTTATCTAGATAATGAGCTGATTAGAACAACTTTCTTTGCAGAAGAAATCGTACTGGCGCAAAATGCTGCTGTCGAAGTAGGCTTCTCGGAATGTGTGCCTCTAAGAGATAATTACTTCTCCGGAAGAATAGATGACATAAAGGTATTTGACGTGGCTATCGACGTACAAACGGTAGAAGACCTCTCCGCAAATCAAGACCAAATCATTTCTCAGGATACCACAATTTTTGAAGGGGATGCTTATCAAATTTTGGCTGGGCCTACCTGTGCCAACACTGTCTCTTGGAACCCTGGTGCTGGTCTAGACCGAACAGATATAACCACACCTATTGCGAGCCCTACGCAGACGACGCAGTATTTTATAGAATACGATCACGGCAGCTGTATCAGTTCAGATTCTGTATCGGTGTTTGTGATTAATGAGGAAGATATAGATTGTGGTGAGCTGCTGCTGCCGAGTGCTTTTACACCTAATGGCGACTTGCTCAATGACACTTATGGTATCAGTAATAACTTTATCATAGAGTCTCTAGACCGCTTCGAAATCTTTGATAGGTGGGGAACAAAATTATTCGAGACAGTAGATAAAAATGCTACTTGGGATGGTACATACAAAGGAGAATCCTTGATGCCGTCGAGTTATGTTTATAAAATTGAATATTCTTGTATGAACAGTAGTTTCCAAAAATCTGGTAGATTTAATCTTATAAAGTAACCTCATCGTCTATGTTATTCTCTACATCCTATCCTCAAGCTATTGGACTTATATGTATGTTTTCCTTGATATTGATGGGTTGTGCAGAGGACAAGACCGCTTCCTCAACAGCTAGTAGAATAACTGAGCAAAAGATAGAAAAACCTATACCTAGCGCCTCTGTAGACACAGACAAGATCGTCAATTCTCACGAACTGGAATCTAGTCCCGAGGTAAAAAACGTGGGGGATATGGAAGTAAAGACAGTTACGTCAAAGTCTAATATAGAAGAAAAACCCACTAAAGAAAACGAAGCATCTGAACCTGTTCCAAAGAAACCCATTGTAGAAAAAACTGCATCACGTAAACAAAAGAAGGCGAGGGCTAAGCTGTTACCCAATCTAGAATTTGATCTGATACGACATAATTTTGATACTATAACATCGGGTTATATCATCGACTACAAATTTGAATTTACCAACACAGGCAAGGGGCCTTTGGTCATAGAAAGTGCCAAAGCAACTTGTGGATGTACTCAGCCGAGTTATCCTTTCATTCCTATAGAGCCAGGTGAGCGCGGATACATTGGCGTGACTTACAATAGCGTTGGTAAAGAAGGCCAGCAAAAGCCATTGATTACAGTCAGATCTAATGCCTCTAAGGAGCCTATTGCCTTGATGCTTACAGGCTTTGTCGAGCCCAAAAAGATGACTGAAAAAGATCAGAAGGCGCTCACTAAAGACACCCTTAATAAAGGCTAAGCTAGTCCTCTCTCAGTAAAGTGATTTGACCACGAGAAGCAAGTACTAAGCCATCCACATATCGAACATTGGCTATCCAGACGTAGACACCTTGTTCTGCATCTTGACCATTTCTAGTGCCATCCCATCCATCATCTCGTGAGGTCGGATGTTCTTTAGCCTCTTCAGGCAATTCGAACACAACATTGCCCCATCTATCATAGATAAGGAAGTCTACAACTCTATCTACTCCTCGTCCTGTTTGGATCATTACCCTGTCTTCGGCGTTGCTAGAACCTGCAATAAAGAAAGTAGGTACATAGGTCCTTCTTGGTGAGTCTAGGTTGATATTGATTTCGTCTACAGCTGTACAGCCATTGACATCTGTAACGGTGACAGAATATGCTGAGGTATTGATGGCCATAATCTCAATAGAATCACAGGTCGGATTTAAGCAAGTAAATGAATCTAAGGATTCCCATTCTATATCACTTATAGCAAACGAAGACGTGATGTTTGCAGTTAGAATTATTTCACCACTGCCAACCTCACCTTCAATATCTGGACCCAGATCCACATTGTACTCTGGTTCTGTGTCAATAATAACTTCTGGTAATTCAAATGAGCACCCTTCAGAATCAAATACTGTCAAAAAGTATTGGCCAGGTGCTACCATTACACAAGAATCTATTGGAATTCTGTTGCCAAAATTTATACTATACGTATAACCTATACCTGTTCCACCTGATACAGAAGAGGAATCTACGCCTATACAAACCAATTCTCCAGCACACTGTATTTGTGTCGCATCTAGAGCGGTTGCAGTCAGTTGATTAGATCCAGAAACTTCTGCGTCGATTATGGTTTCACAACCACAAGCATCAGTAATCGAGATGCTATAGTTGCCTACATCTAGGCCAGTAGCAATATTCGTCATAGATTCATTGGCGGGCCATAGATAAGTAAATCCTTCGCACCCACCCGTTGGATTCAATGTGATGCTTCCACCTAGGCCTGAATCAGAACAACCAACATTTGTAATTAGCGTATCGACAGTGATCGTATCAGGCTCCACGACCATAAAGGAATCTATATGCGTACAGAAATTGCTGTCGGTGAGGGTGACTATATAGGCACCAGCACATAGGTCGTTTCTCGTCCTAGAAGTCATTCCATCTTCCCACATATAAGTATAGATGCCGTTAGGTGTAGTACCCCCACGTGGATCAAGCTCAATAGTGCCATCGCAGAATCCTCTACAATTAACTGTCACATCTGTAAGATCGTTGAAGAATAAGGAATCTGGCTCTGTCAACGTAAATCTTACCGTATCTGTACACGCATTGGCATCGCCTATGACAACAAAATTTTCGCCACCAGAAAGCCCAAGTTCTGTATCAAAGAGACCATTAAGTTCTGTAGTACCCCCGTTCCAAGAGTATGAATACTCTGTGATGTTGCTTGGGTTGGTAGTTATCTCAACAGTTGCATTGCCGTCAGTGCCTCCAAAACAATTCGGATCAACTGACACATTGATATCAGCAGTAAAGAGCTCGACATCTTCTATCAAGAAAGTATCGGTAGCACTACAAATTCCATCCATTATAGTGAAGATGTACTCACCGGAATTCCCGATAAATATACAACCAGGTATATCCATTCCATCTTGATCCAAGCAAACAAGATTACTTCCGATTATCTGCACAGTTCCATCGTTGTCGCCTGGGCAGGTGGGCGATGTTACCATTGAAGTATACATCACCTCGTCATCACTCATAAGGGTTATGGATTTACTTGTTTTGCAACCTGTAGCAGTGTCTTCAATCGTTACTGTGAACGTGTTACCACTTACAAGAATATTCGCAAATATGACTACGCCTTCATTAAACATAAAATCCATCAACTCAAAGGTACCTCCAGCTGCTAACTCCACATCCCACGCGTAGCTATAATTGCCTGAGCCTCCAGATAAGTTTTCTACAAAGACTTCACCTCTTACATCATCCGGACAAGATTGTGGTTCCACCTTAGATAAATCAAAATCAAAACCAGAAGGAGAATCTAACTGTACAGTTCCCGCTACAGTACAGGCACCACCGTTAATACTTACCACCACAGTGTATAGTCCTGGATCAGTAGTCCTAAGTAGGGCACTGTCACCGACATTATCTCCATTAGCGTTGGTCCAAGTAACCATTATATCTGTTGCGTTACTATTGATGCCAGCACTCAAGACTGCAATTACTGAAGGATCATCACATTGCAAGCTATCCCTAACAACTGGTTCTATCGTCAGAAAATCACCGGCTAATAAATCCAGCGTAATTACTTCAAAGCAACCTGACTCTATATCTGTCACGGTGACTATATATTCGCCAGCAGCGACAGGAGAAATGTTATTGTTCGTCTCACCAGGAAAGTCCTCCCAGTTGTACATAAAGTTGCCACTGCCACCCATTGCATCCACTAAAGCAATGCCATCATCCATACCACAATTTGGCTGCGTACTGTTGTCAGTAAGAAGGAGTCTTGGCGGTATCGTGTTAGGTACAAAAATCTCAAATTCTACAGTACAATCTGTATTCAAATCTTGGACAAACCACGTGTAATTTCCTGTTTCTATATTGGTGGCTTGCTGAAAGGTATTATTACCACCCGTTAATATTTGTGTATTGGTATCATCATTTCTGAGAGAAGAATTATAAATACTATTAGGTAAGTCTACTCGAGAAGTCCATCCCATATTTTCTCCACATACTGTAGGTGTTAAGGTATGGATAAAATCAAAGGAATCCCCAACGGGGATGAATACAGAATAATTAGTCACACAACCATTGGCATCGAAGAACTGACCTCTCAAGGAGTCTTCACCAAATAGGGTAAAGCCTGGGATGACAATGGTATCAGTCAACATTGTGGCTCCTCCCAGTCCATAGTCTGGTGTACCCCCGCTAGGAATAATACGGACTTCCCAGTCATCTGCTCCAACACAAGAAGAGGAGTCTACTTCGACCTCAAAAGTGATAGGTAGGGGACTAGTAATATCAATAATTGTAGATACTTCGCATCCTGCTTTATCTAAAGCTGTCAAGGTATAAGTCCCAGCAGTTAGTTGGGTAAAGACCCCAGAACTTTCTGCATTTAATCGAGTGGTCCCATCTGATAAAAACAAATCATAGAGTCCTCTATCTACAGTGGCTCCTGGTTCTTGAGTATTTCCACCTGCAACAGTATAATTGATCGAAGCTCTAGCATTAGAACAGGCAAGAGGGTCCGGGTCAGAAAAAGCGTTAATCGTTAAGGGGTCAAAATTATCTGGATCTATGAATTCTATACCCAATCCTGAATTTCCAGGGAAAGGTGTACCATTGACATCAAGAATTTCTAACCCATATTCCGTGTTGGAGGCGGGTAACACAACTGTTACTAGGTCTCCAGCAGCGGCAATTGTACCAGAATCAAAACCTATTATATCCCAAGTAAACGGGCCCATACCACAGGCTGAGAATGAAAGGTTGAGAGATCCATCTGGATTCTTACATATGTTTCTATCGATAAGCGTAGGTTCTGTACCACAAATGATACACGCTTCGTCGATTGTAGGCTCTGTGATTAACAAAACGGTGTCTGGACATTGGATGCCTAGCCCTTCGTTATTTCTAATGACATCATTGTCAAAACCAGAACTGATATTTATGGTAGCACAATCCATCTCACCACAGGCGTTGAATAAGATTCTAATCATCTGTGTGCCATCTGGCTGAGTAGCTCCAGTAAAGGCGACATCATCGAAAAACCCAATGGACATCTTCCCCGAGTTCGCCACCATTTCTAGTTCGGTATTTAGATCTGCAGAGGTAAACAAGGAATTGGGAAAACCAGGAACCACTTGCGGATTGTTAAACTGTAACGTGTCTGTATTAAGACAAAGGATGGTAGGGTCCCATTGTATTTCAAATGCAAAGGTTAGGATGTCTTCAAAGTTTTCGACAGAAAGGATCATCTCTACTGGATCTCCAGGCATATAGGGCCCTCCAGGAACAAGTTCTTGATTGAAAATCAGTGGATCAGGATATAGTGCATCGCAATCTTGAGAGACTAAGGGTAGGGTGGATAGAAAAATGGATAGGAGCACAATCAGGCTCTTACTTAGGCTGCTCATTAGGTTTCAATTAAGAAGGTAAATATAACCGAAAGATTACATATGAACGTCTTGCAAAATGCAGATAGCGATCATCTGAGTTGCTTTATATATTCCATCTAACGTACGATGGTTGCTATGTATGTCAATATTTTTGGGTTTTATACAAAAAAATAGCCCCTCCGATTATGGAGAGGCTAGTTTTCATAGTTGGTTCGACATCTTTTGATGTCGTTTTTCATTAATGGATAATGGCTGATATGCCAAAATCTCTCTGTAATATTCTTCTAAAACCTTCAGCCTCAGCCATCGTGTTAAATTCTCCCATCATCACCTTGTAGTGGGTCATATTTTCCACATACTCATTGATGACGATAATAGGCTCTATAAACACTTCTGATAATTCATTGACTTTTTTGAAAGCCTCTGAGTAGTCGGTATAATTAGCCACTTGAACCTTGTAATTGGTTCGGTTTTTCTCAGCAGAGAGGTAGTTGTTGTACATCTCATCCAAGCTTTTGTCATAAGATCTCTCCTCGGTAGGGCTGCTGTTGTAAGGGTAACTTACTGTCAACTCATGTCCATCAGAGTTAAGGTGGAAAGATAGTAGGCTGACCATAGAGTCAGAGCTTAGCGTTTTTTCGATACGATCCACCATTTTTCCAGCAGAGTTGAATATTAAGATAGTAGGTAACATTCTTACAGAATATTGGCTTTTCAGCTCAGAACCTTCATCATTTTCGATGTCCATCTTAAGGGCCACATAATTGGTGTTCATAAGGTCTACGACGTCAGTATTCTTAAAAGTTGTTTTATCCATCCATTTGCAAGGAGTACACCAGTCAGCATAGAACTCGACAAATAGTAGTTTTCCCTCGGAATTAGCTTTTGATAAGCCGCTTTCGAATGATCCTGTATGGAATTTGACATTGTTGTCTGGTGCATTATTGGCAGCAACACTCGTCAATGACAGGGCCAAGAAGAGTATGGCCATCGTGAAAGGAGTCAACAGTCTCATATTAAAATAATTTATGATGTATAAAAAATTGAATTTCATTGGATTATGAAATACAAAAGTTGTTCCAAGCAGGTATATTCTTTTGTCCATATGTTAAAATGACCCTTATTGATATATGTAAATAATTGATATACAGTTGTTTAGGAATTATCATTTTAATTAATATTTAATGCACCTCTCCTGCCCAGAGGCCTCGTCCTGGCTTATAAAGGTGGCGTTACGGGATATTATTCCTTTCTTTGCGGCATACCTACACGACCAACATTATGAGTAATATAAGAGCCGCCATTACCGCAGTAGCGGGATATGTTCCCGAAGATGTTTTGACCAATAAAGACCTCGAAATGCTGGTCGATACCAATGATGAGTGGATTGTTAGCAGAACGGGAATAGAACAGCGACATATCCTCAAAGATCCCACAAAAGCGACCAGTGATATGGGAGTGGAGGCGATAAAGGTCTTACTAGAAAAGCGGGGTATAGGTCCAGAGGAAATTGATATGATAATAGTCGGTACGGTGACTGGTGATTATGTTTTTCCAGATACGGCCAATCTTATAGCGCATAAGATAGGGGCTACAAATGCTTTTGGTTTCGATATTAATGCGGCCTGTTCTGGCTTCCTATTTAGCTTGACTACAGCCTCTAAATTTATCGAAACAGGCACTCATCAAAAAGTCTTGGTCGTCGGAGCTGATAAGATGTCTTCTATCATTAATTACGAAGATAGGACGACCTGTATACTCTTTGGAGATGGTGCGGGAGTGGTCTTGTTAGAGCCAGACACGACAGGTGGCGGCCTAGAAGATGCGTTACTCCGAGGTGATGGTAGTGGTGCCAATTATCTCTATCAGAAAGCAGGCGGGAGTCTTAATCCACCCACGGCAGAAACTGTAGCAAGGAATGAGCACGCAGTCTACCAAGAAGGAAGAGTTGTATTTAAGGCTGCAATTAAGGGAATGTCTGAGAGCATAAGAGAGATATTGGCCAAGAACAACTTGAAGGCAGCGGACGTTGATTATCTCATAGCACACCAAGCCAACAAACGTATTATCCTTGGCGTGGCTGATATGTTAGATTTCCCAAAAGAGAAGGTGCTCATCAATATAGAGAAATATGGCAATACGACTGCCGCTACCATACCGCTGTGCCTAAGAGATTTTGAATCTAAATTCAAAAAAGGAGACAGAATCCTATTGACAGCCTTTGGAGGAGGTTTTACTTGGGGTTCAATTATACTGAAATGGGCTTATTAGTCCATTACCCGCTTATTTCTGCATCTAATTTTCCTACTTTTGGAGCACATTAAAATCAAGCTAAATGGCTAGTACATCAGATATAAAGAATGGACTCTGTATGAACTATAACCACGACGTATTTAAAGTCGTAGAGTTTCTACACGTAAAACCAGGGAAAGGTCCAGCTTTTGTTAGAACTAAATTAAAGAGCCTCACTACGGGTAAGGTTATCGATAACACCTTCCCTGCGGGTCACAAAATAGACGTTGTTAGAGTAGAGAGAAGGACCTACCAGTTTCTGTACAAAGAAGGCGATGACTTCAATTTTATGAATACAGAAACCTATGAGCAAGTAATGATAGAGGGCAAGATGATCGATAATGGCGATCTGCTCAAGGATGGGCAGAACGTTGAGATACTCTTCCATTCAGAAAATGAGACGCCACTGACTATAGATTTGCCTCAGTACATTACCCTAGAAATCACCTACACAGAGCCAGGTGTCAAAGGCAATACAGCAACCAATGCGAGTAAGCCTGCGACAACTGAGACCGGTGCTGAAATAAAAGTTCCTATGTTTATCAATGAGGGAGATCTGATCAAGATTGATACAGCAACTCGTGGATATGTTGAAAGAGTAAAAAAATAAAAGATGGCAATGACTTACAAAGAAATCAAAGAACTCCTAGAAATAGTAGGAGAGTCTGATCTAGCAGAATTCAAGCTGAAGGATGGAGACTTTGAGGTGTCTATCAGAACAGGTTCTTATAGTAAGGTCAAGATGACCTCACAGCCAATGATGGCAGCACCAGCGATGACTGCCCAGCCTATCCAGCAAGTAGCAGCCTCAGCACCGGCTAGCGCAGCACCTGCAGCGCAACCTGCAGCAGAAGCTGATTCTACGGAAGGCTTGTTAGAAGTAAAATCTCCCATAGTGGGCACATTTTATAGGTCTGCATCCCCCGACAAACCGGCATTTGTATCTATCGGTGATACGATCTCAGAAGGTTCTGTCGTCTGTATTGTAGAAGCCATGAAACTTTTTAATGAAATCGAAAGCGAGGTTGCTGGTAAGATAGTCAAGGTCCTTGTCGAAGATGCTTCTCCTGTCGAGTATGATCAGGTATTATTCTTGGTAGACCCTAAAGGGTAGATCGAGCACATCAAATCCCCACTTATGTTCAAAAAAGTACTCATAGCTAACCGCGGTGAAATTGCCTTACGCGTTATTAGAACCTGTAAGGAAATGGGCATCAGAACGGTCGCAATATATAGCACGGCAGACAAAGAAAGCCTGCACGTAAGATTTGCTGATGAGGCCGTCTGTATAGGGCCACCATCCTCTACAGATTCTTATCTCAATATTCCTAGGATTATGGCTGCTGTCGAGATTACCAACGCGGATGCGGTACATCCCGGATATGGTTTCTTATCAGAGAATGCTGGATTTGCCGAAGTCTGTGAGCAGTATGGAATTAAGTTTATAGGTCCCTCTGCCGCTATGATCAATGCAATGGGTGATAAGATCACAGCCAAGGAGACAATGATTAAGGCTAAGGTGCCAGTTGTACCTGGTTCAGATGGTGCAGTTACAGATGTCAAAAAAGGACTCGTAGATGCTAAGCGTATAGGTTATCCTGTTATACTAAAGGCTACTGCTGGCGGTGGTGGTAAAGGTATGCGTATCGTTAATGGTCCAGAAGAATTTGCAGAGCAACTTGAAAAAGCACAGATAGAAGCCGGTGCCGCCTTCGGTAATGATGCCATGTATATGGAAAAGTTTGTAGAAGAACCACGCCATATAGAGATTCAAGTAATAGGAGATCGGTATGGAAACGTAGCGCATCTGTCAGAGAGAGATTGCTCAGTACAGCGAAGACATCAAAAGTTAGTAGAGGAATCCCCTTCTCCATTTATGGATCAGAAACTGAGAACCAAAATGGGTAAGGCAGCCATAGCAGCAGCAGCGGCCATCAATTACGAAGGTGTAGGGACAGTAGAGTTTCTCGTGGATAAGCATCGTAAGTTCTACTTTATGGAGATGAATACGAGAATCCAAGTAGAGCACACGGTCACAGAAGAAGTGATCAATAGAGATCTGATCAAAGAACAAATAAAAGTAGCTGCGGGGGAAGCCATTTCTGGAAAGAACTATTTTCCTACTTGCCACGCTATAGAAGTCCGTATCAATGCGGAAGACCCGTATAATGACTTCCGACCTAGCCCAGGGCACATCACCTCATTTCATAGTCCTAAAGGCCACGGTGTCCGAGTGGATACCCACGCCTATGCAGGTTACAGTGTACCGCCATATTATGACTCTATGATAGCTAAGCTGATATGCAAGGCTGAGACACGAGAGGAATGTATCAAGAAGATGTCTCGAGCACTTGATGAGTTTGTCATCGAAGGTATCAAGACTACTGTTCCCTTACACATACAATTAATGAAAGATGAGCGATTCAAGAGTGGTGATGTAACAACTAAGTTTCTCGAGGATTTTGATCTAAAACCTCTCTAGGTCTAAGGAAATAAAAAGAGTTTCTTATCTGTTTGTATAGGGGCCTCTTGTGGGTTTTTTAGAACTACCAGATGAAGGATTTTAAGACATTACTCCAGCTTATGGCGCCTTACAAAACTAAGGTGACGATGAGCTTGGTCTGTCACCTGTTGATGGCTGTCTTTACGATCATTTCTATCCCTTTGATTATTCCTTTTTTTCACTTTCTATTCAGCACAACACCAGAAGCGGTACCTCGACCAGATTCAGTTTTTGATCTAGTAGGGTGGATGGAATATTACTTTCTAGCGCTTATAGAAACGAGAGGTCAGCAGACTGCTTTGCTCTTTATTTGTGGATTGATGGTCCTCACATTTTTCTTTAAGAATGCCTTTCGGTATCTCGGTATGTGGTTTATGATTCCTGTAAGGAGCCACATCGTTTCGGATTTGAGGATGGGTCTCTATGAGAATTATCTGATTTCTAGTTTTGATCATAAAAAGGTCAAGAGGGGAGACTTATTGACTAGAATGACGGCAGATGTGCAGGAGGTGGAGTTTAGTATTTTGCGATTTGTACAGACGTTCTTCAAGGCACCTCTTGTTATTATATGTAGCATCTTATTGATGTTGAGTATCCATAAAGGATTAACTCTTTTTGTTTTCATCCTTATGCTTTTTACAGTGCTTGTGATTGGGACCCTATCTCGAACACTGAAAAAAAGTTCTACACGTCTTCAGAGTACCTTGGGTGGATTGACAGGGGTGGTCGATGAGACCTTAGATGGTGCTCTAGTCCTCAGGGTATTTCGGGTTATGGATAGATGGAAGCAGAAGTTTTCCGCTTATAACTCAGCCTATAAAAAGGACTTTGATACGGTGACTAGGAGACAAGAGTTGTCATCACCTTTGTCAGAGTTTTTGGGAGTTTCTGTGGTGGTTGTTTTATTGTGGTATGGTGCACACCTTGTGTTCAGAGATGAATTAATACCAGAAGCGTTTTTTGCCTTCGTCTTTGCTTTTTATCATGTCATAGAGCCTCTAAAGTCTTTTTCTACTGCTATCTACAATATGAAAAAGGGCAGCGCTTCCTTAGATAGAATATTGGAATTTGATCAAAATAAAAAAGAGCCTATCAATGGTACGCCATTCCAGTTTGATAAGTATATAGAGTTTGATAAGGTTTCGTTTTCTTATGAGGGGCGGACTGTATTAAGTGAAGTATCCTTTAGGATTAATAAGGGAGAAAAGATTGCGATCGTAGGTGATACGGGCTCAGGGAAGTCTACGCTGATTGCACTCCTTCTTAAAGTTGTACAACCTAGTTCTGGTAAGATATTGATTGACGGACAGGATTTGAGTTTTATAGATACTAGCAGTTTGTATAGCCAAGTTGGCGTAGTGACCCAGTTACCCTTTGTGTTTAACGGCTCACTAAAAGATAATATAATAATCGGTAGACGCGGCGTCACAGATGAGCGCATTATGCAGGCTGTAGTTATGGCTGGATTGGAAGATTATGTGCAGTCGCAGGCTGACAGACTTGAGGTGGCCTTGGTAGATAGAGGAGAGAATCTCAGCGGAGGGGAGCGACAAAGGTTGACAATTGCTAGAGCACTCATAGAAAATCCAGACCTGTTGATTTTTGATGAGCCTACTTCAGCATTAGATCCTGTCGCTGAAGCTAAGGTGACCTCTGCGATACAGGGCGCACTCAAGGATAGAACGGCCATTATTATTGCCCACAAGATTTCTACAATTAGGTATGCTGATAACATTTTCTTTTTGAAGGGAGGTAAAATTTCTGAATCAGGAACGCATCAAGAACTGGTCACACAAGACGGTGCCTATAATACCTATGTCAATCTCGGTCAAGAATGATGGTTCGGTTATGCATATCAATTGTCCTGAGTTGGTTGAGCTTTCTAGTTTCTGCTCAGGACGATTTACATCTTAAAGTTGGAGATGTTTTCTATGACTATTCCACCAAGTTGAGTTCTGAAGTGGAGCCTATCAGTGATTTGCGTTTTATGGATTACGATATTCACTGCGTCGAAAAGACTGAGATCATCGAATCACAAATACCTAAGGTTGATTTTCAGTTGACCACCGGTAATAAGAAGTGGCTGCTTGGTGTGGCTGATAATATGATCTTATGGAAAGGGATTGAGGGTCCAGATCCTTACTTAGGCGTAGACAAATATTTTCAATTTAAGGAAGGTGTACCTGTGTATAACTTAAATGAGCCTAGCGACTTTGATCGTGATGGGCAACTGAATATTTATTTCGAATATAAAATTGATGAGTTGCCTGACAATGTTGGAGTATGGGCGACTTTGATGGAATACTCTAAGCTAAAGGTTAAAGTCCAAGTTAATTATAATACGGCGTATCTTGGATTTCACCAACAAGCTTTTACTGAAGTAATTATGCATGAATTGCTAAGTGAAGTTAGCTTCAGCGTTATAAATTATCAAGCCAAAATGCTCGATGAGTGGGTAGATGTCGTTCCTGATGCTCACCCTTCCTTGATGGATATCTTTGCGCCCATTACGATGAGCGAAAAAAGGCTAGCAGATGTGCACAACCCGCTTGGTAGCGTCATCTATAGAAGTTCTCCTGAGACTGAGGTTGTTTTTAGAAGTATGACCTCTCTTCAGAATCTACCCGAATGTGACGACTCGGATAATCAGATCTACGTATATCCTAATCCTAGTTTTGGAGATATTACAATAAGGATGGACAACAATGGTTACGGGCCTTATACTTTTGAATTATTCAATGTCGTAGGACATCCTGTACGCAAAGAAACGTTATCTGGTGCATCCATTATTCATGCTACCTATGATCTTGGATATCTGGAGAAAGGCATCTACCTCTATAGTATCAAAGATAGCCGCGGCGCTTATCTGCAAACCAAACGGTTGATTATTGTAAAGCGCTAGCTTAGAGGAGTACTCCAGATAGGACTAAGATAAAAAGTAGGCAACTACTCAGAATAAAAACATAGGACATTAAGCCTACACACATTTTAATTAGAGTTTTGAAACGGGATTGCTTGTAAAAATTGCGCAGGGACTTATACATATAGATTAGCGACAATAGAAACCATACCCCCAAGAACCAACCTGATGCTATTGTATCAGGCTTAATTTTACCGATAATAATAAAAATGACTCCCAGTAATAGAAGTCTAGTGTGTGCATTGACCTGAAGTATAAAATGTTCTGCGTAATGGATACTATGCCGCCAATAAAGTAGGTAGAATATAAAAGACATTAATAAGACGATTAAGATGATCGCCCAGGTGCCATTTCCTATGAAAAAGGTGACAGACGATTGTAAGTCTTTAATTATTTTTTGCGACTGAACGAGAAATAATTCCTTGTACCATAAGCCATTACCATATTTCTGTTTCAACTTGTCTGGGGACAACTTAAATAGGTCTATGGCCGGTATTTCATTGATTAGAGTAGCATTGAAGCTGCCCCCGTCGTAGTAAAACTCATTATTGGGGTTTACTTCAGATTCTTCTTTTCTATTTTCTATTTCATCTTGGACTACTTCTTCTTCTGGCGGGAGGGTGTCCTTTCGGTCATAATTTTCCCATCCTTCTTTGAAACCACCTGCAATGCTTGTAGTGTCATTTTCCGTAGGGTCATCAATAATGTCTTCCTTTTTTTTGAATATGATAGCCTTAAAGTTTAAAGTGGAATCGCGAAGGACTTCGTGTTCTAGTGCCAGGGTGTCGTAGTTGTTGAGATAATGTTCTTTCCAGATATTTTTTTCTTGTGTAGAAGAGACTTCTCTGAGTGAGGAGAGGCTTTCCCTAATTTGCATCAGGAATAAGGTAAAGAAACTAAATAAGACAACTAAGAATATCCTAAGGGGATGGTAGTAGATGACCCGCTTCCCAGCTATAAAGGCTAGACTGAGCTTAGCTGGTATCCAGATGTCTTTTAAGGAATTCCATATCTTGTTTTCTAGGTTGAAAAGATTGGAAAAGAAGTCCTTAACTAGAGAGCTGAACCGGAGTTTATTAAACTTTGTCTTCTGCCCGCACTGGCGGCAGTGCTTATCCTCTGAGGAGAAGGGGTGATCACAGTTAAGACATTTTTTCATAGACTATTCTAAAATAGTCATTTCCCTTATCATAAAAATAAAAAAGCCGCCTCCAAAAAGGAAGCGGCTTCGTATTTCTGAGCGTAAAGGGTCTACATCATACCACCCATACCACCACCTGGAGGCATCATTGGAGCAGGATTGTCTTCCTTCACATCATTGACGACACACTCTGTTGTCAAGACCATACCGGCAATACTACCAGCATTCTCTACAGCAACTCTAGTTACTTTGGTAGGGTCGATAACACCAGCTTTCTTAAGATCTTGGTACTTATCTGTTCTAGCATTGTAACCATAAGAGCCACTTTCGTTCAGTACATTTTGAAGGACTACAGAACCATCTACACCTGCATTTTGTGCAATAGATCTGATAGGTGCTTCTAGTGCTTTTTTCACGATAGCTACACCCATTTTTTGGTCTTCATTTTCTGTAGTGACTTTCTTAAGGGAGTCCATAGCTCTTACTAGGGCAACTCCTCCACCAGTCAGGACACCTTCTTCTACAGCCGCTCTTGTCGCGTGTAGAGCATCATCTACTCTGTCCTTCTTCTCTTTCATCTCTACTTCTGAAGCTGCGCCGACATAGAGTACAGCTACACCACCTGATAGCTTAGCCAATCTTTCCTGTAACTTCTCCTTGTCATAGTCAGAAGTCGTTGTCTCGATTTGCTGCTTGATCTGGTTGATTCTAGAAGTGATCTTGGTTTTCTTACCTACACCGTTGACGATAACTGTATTGTCTTTGTCTATAGTTATTTTCTCACAAGATCCCAAGTGCTCCAACTCTACAGAATCTAACTTGTAACCAGTCTCTTCTGAGATTACGGTACCACCAGTTAGGATAGCAATATCTTCGAGCATCGCTTTTCTTCTGTCACCGAACCCTGGTGCTTTTACAGAAACCACCTTAAGTCCACCTCTTAGTCTGTTGACTACCAATACACCTAATGCTTGAGAATCTACATCCTCAGCAATAATCAATAATGGTTTTCCAGCTTGAGAAGTCTTCTCCAATACAGGGACGATATCCTGCACGTTGCTGATTTTCTTATCGTGGATAAGGATGAGTGGGTTGTCATACTCAGCCGTCATCTTCTTGGAATCTGTAATGAAGTATGGAGATAAATACCCTCTGTCAAACTGCATTCCGAGCACTTCCTCTACATAGGTATCTGTACCTTTTGCTTCTTCTACCGTTATAACACCATCCTTAGTCACTCTTTTCATCGCATCTGCGATAAGCCCACCGATAACGTTATCATTGTTCGCAGAGATAGAAGCTATCTGCTCTATTTTCTTGAAGTCGTTTCCAACAACAGAGGAAGCGCTTTTGAGATTAGCGACTACTGCTGCTACTGCATTATCGATACCTCTTTTGAGGTCCATAGGGTTAGCTCCTGCAGCTACGTACTTCATTCCTGCAGCTACCATAGCTTGTGCTAGGACAGTTGCTGTAGTAGTACCATCGCCAGCTTGATCATTGGTCTTAGATGCTACTTCCTTGACCATCTGAGCACCCATATTTTCGATAGGGTCTTCTAGTTCTATTTCTTTTGCTACAGTAACACCATCTTTGGTTACTGCGGGTGCACCAAAGCTCTTTTGGATGACGACATTTCTGCCTTTAGGTCCTAAGGTTACTTTGACGGCTCTAGCGAGCTGATCGATACCAGACTTTAATTTCATCCTAGCATCTGAATCAAAAGTTATTTCTTTTGCCATTTCTTTCTTCGTTGATTATAGTTAATAAAAAAATAAGGATGAGAATATTATAGAATGACTAGGATGTCATCTTCTCTCATTATAAGATAGTCTTCGCCCTTGTAGTTCATTTCTTGACCTGCGTACTTACCGTAAAGAACTTTGTCTCCTTTCTTCACAGTCATAGCAACATCATCTTTACCTGGACCTACAGCGATGACTTCTCCTTTTTGAGGTTTTTCTTTTGCTGTGTCGGGCATAATAATACCACTCTTGGTCTTTGTCTCAGCCTTTGCCGGCTTCACGACGACTCTATCGTTAATAGGCTTCATATTACTGTTGTTAGATTTTAAAAAATGAAAAAACTTGTATTTGAAAAACTATAGTGTATCACGAAGTGTGCCATCAGCAGAAACGTGACATATTTTCAGAATATTGAAGATGCATAAGTTATTAAAGGCGGAACATATGCCAAAATAGGTGCTACAAGTAGACAATTTGGCAAGGTGCCAAACCCTTCTAACATCTATCCTTGTGATTGTAAAGGAATCTCTCCTCCACTTATAGAGCTATTCGTTACGATGATTGCAGTTAGGATGCATAACACGAATAGGGTAGTCGCTAGCCCCCAAGTTAATTTCTCAACGAAATCTGTAGATCTGGCGGCACCGAAAACCTGATTAGCACCTTGACCACCAAAGGTAGAGTCAACTCCACCGCCTTTAGGATTTTGGATAAGTACTACTGCCATCAATAAAAGGCCATTTAAACCAATGAGTATCGTTAACGCCGTGATCATTGAAGCTTATTTTTAAGGTTTTCGATTAAAGGCGCAAAGAAACCACTTTTTTGGGGATTTATCAAACTCAGCTTTTCATACATTTTAAGGGCTTTTTTGTGATGCCCCTGAGCTGCATAGAGCTTAGCTAGCGCCTCTGAGGCTATCTCCTCCTTTTCCCTGACACTGCCTTGAATATTCTTATCAAGGACAGTTTTTGTCTTTTTTTTCCGTTTTTTCTTCTTTTTGGAGTTCTTTTCTGAGGTTTCCGCACCAGGAAGTGGTATTTGATTGATCAACCAAGAAGAAAATTCAGAATGACCTGAAATTCGCTTAGACGCTTTCCTTCGTTTACTGCTCTTTTTGGCTTTGGGCTTTTGGGGGCTTTTCGGGGTCTTCTTTTTACTTATAACTGGCTGGATGTCAATGATCTCCTCACTTTCTATATCATCATAGTTCCCTTCCGATTCCTGTCCATTGTACTTCAAGATACTATGGTGATTGTCGATCCCAGCGACAGCTGCCAATCGTTGTAGGGGCTGCGAGTAAGAGGCTGAATTGACCATTTCTTGGAGATTGTTGGTGTCTCCATCTAGAATCCGTTCGGCTAGTGTCTTCTTGTTATTGTCCATTTAGCTATTGCGTACACAAAGTGTAAAATTACCAATTGGTAAAGGAATCATTGAATATCCTTTCCACTATGTCTTCAATGATGAGATCAGTCAAATCGTCTCGCAAAGACTGAAAGTCAGCATTGCTATCAAAGTCCTGAAAAGCCACATAGTTCTTTTTCCAATTTTGTTCCTCATCTTGATTATTGATAAACTCAATAGATAGAGTAAGCTCATATCTATTAAGACTAGTGGTATTGTCCTCGGTAGGCGCGATGTAACTTGTACTGCACCTAGTGAGTTGGCCTAGAAAAGTAATATCTGGATCCGTTTCGTTGGTGACTAGTCTAGACTCATCCCTTACCTGCCTCCTTAGGGCTTCAGCAAAGCTCTGCTCCACGCCTGATTGGCACTGCACATCCGAAAACGAAAAATCTTCGACTGCAAAAGTCTTGAGTTCTGGAGCTATACTAATGCCCTTAAAATCGTAAAAGCCGCCACAACTGGTGCAGAGTGATGTAATAAGGAGCAGCAATAAGTAATTATATCGGTATGCCATATTCTTTAATCTTTCGATATAACGTTCTTTCTGAGATGCCTAGTTCTTCAGCAGCATTTTTCCTTTTTCCTTTATGCTTTTTGAGTGCCTTGGTGATGAGTTCCTTGGTTTTCTCATCTAGGGACAGACTTTCTTCCACTTCCTCTGCAGGGCTATAGCCGTTGTGATTGTCATCTATAATCACTGGCCGAGCTGGGTTATCTTGCGGGTAGAAATCTGGCTCTTCTTTGTAGTTATCGGAGTGTTCGTTTATCATTCTATGCAGTTGGCTGATATCCCTATTGATATTAGAGCCTTTGCTTGGCATTTCTAAATTGTTTCTCTGCACGAGCTCATAGAACATATTTTTCAGGTCATTCAGATCGCCCTTCATATCAAATAAGAACTTGTATAGAATCTCTCTCTCTGCAAAGTCATTGTCTTCTGCGGTCACTTGGGCGGGCAGATTACGCTTACCGACCTGGGGGGCCAACTTCAGTAAATCGTCGGCTGTGATAAGGTGGTCTTGAGATAGGACGGATAATTGTTCTACGAGATTCCGCAGCTCTCTTATATTGCCGGGCCATCTATAATTCTCTACAAGAGCTCTAGCTTGCTCATCGAGAGTGACAGCGTCTGTGCTATACTTGTCAGAAAAGTCATTAGCAAATTTTCTAAATAATAGATGTATGTCTTCTCTGCGCTCGTGAAGAGCAGGTAGTCTTATGGGTACAGTGTTTAGTCTATAATATAGATCTTCTCTAAATTTTCCTTGTTTGATCTTTCGCATCAGATCGACATTGGTAGCAGCAACAACTCTGACATCTGTCTTAAGCACTTTAGAGGAGCCCACTTTTATGTATTCTCCAGACTCAAGGACCCGCAATAGATAAGCTTGTGTATCTAAAGGCATTTCGCCAATTTCATCTAGAAATATGGTGCCTTTGTTAACTGATTCGAAGTACCCTTTGCGTTCTGAGGTCGCACCAGTAAAAGCTCCTTTCTCGTGACCAAATAACTCAGAGTTTATGGTGCCCTCTGGTATAGCTCCAGTATTAATTGCAATAAAGTTGTTGTGCTTTCTATGGCTGTACTCGTGTATGATCTTAGATATTACCTCTTTTCCTACACCACTTTCACCTTGGATTAATACGGTCAACTCCGTAGGTGCCACTCTGAGTGCTGTCTCTAAGGCTCTATCTAGAGATTCTGATCTTCCGATTACACCATACCGTTGTTTTAAGGCTTGAAGGTTCTTCATTTGATCTGATTAAGTGGTGACGATATTTCCGAGTAGGGTACCTGAGGTCATATTATCGACGTGCACCATCGCATAATCTCCAGGTTTGTAGCCTTCTATCTTTGGGAAGACAATGACTTTGAAGTGACTTGTTCTGCCGCGGAAGTCTGCTTTGCTTTTTTTAGAATCACCTTCGATCAGTACTTCAAAAGTTTTATGGAGATCTTTCTTGTTGCTGGCTGCAGATGAGGCCGCTTGTACTTTTATTATTTCAGTTAGTCTTCGTTTCTTGATGTCGTGTGGGACGTCGTCTTTGTACTTTCGAGCGGCAAGAGTGCCTGGACGTTCAGAGTAGGTATACATATAAGACATTATGAAACCAGACTCTTCGATAATAGATAAAGTTTGTTGGTGGTCCTCTTCTGTCTCTGTACAAAAACCGGCTATGATATCAGAGGATACGGTACATTCTGGAATTACCTCATTTATCCTTTTGATTTTTTTCATATACCATTCTCTAGTATACTTTCGGTTCATCAATTCCAATATCCTAGAACTACCTGACTGCACAGGCAGATGGATGTAGTCACAGATATTGTGGTAATCCCTGATGGCAAAGAGTACTTCATCGTCTATATCCTTTGGGTGGGAGGTGGAGAATCTGACTCTAATTTTACTATCTACCTTGGCGACCATTACAAGTAGATCAGCAAATGAGACATTCTCTTGTGTTTCTGGATTTGTCCATTTGTAGGAGTCGACATTTTGCCCGAGTAGCGTGATTTCTTTGAATCCTTCCACTCTCATTTGTTCAGCTTCGGCAACTATAGAGAAAGGATCTCGACTCCGCTCCCTTCCTCTTGTAAAGGGCACCACACAAAAAGAACACATATTGTCACAGCCTCTCATTATGGAGATAAATCCTGATACGCCATTATTACCTAATCTTACTGGAGAGATATCTGCATAAGTCTCTTCCCTCGATAAGAGGACGTTGACACCTCGTTCGCCTTCCTCAGCAGAGGTGAGCAGATTCGGTAAATCTCTATAGGCATCTGGTCCTAAGACGATATCTACAAGCTTTTCTTGCTCAAGAAATTTTGATTTGAGACGTTCTGCCATACAGCCTAGTACGCCTATCAGGAGGCCCTTCTTTTTCTTCTTATAGGTGTTGTATACGCGAAGTCTTTTTCTGACCGTCTCCTCTGCCTTTTCTCTAATAGAGCAAGTGTTGACTAATATCAGATCTGCCTGGGCCATATCTCGAGTCGAACCATAACCGTTATCCGACAAGATAGATGCGACTATTTCGGAATCACTGAAGTTCATAGCACAGCCATAGCTTTCTATATAGTAATACTTGTCGTAGACTTTATCTTCGCCTTCAGGGGCATATACTTCACCTTGTTTGGATTCGTTAATGACCTTAGTTAGGCTGTTTATGGTAGGATTATCATCGTACATTCTGACTCAGATTTTGAAAGTGCAAATTTACTCAAAAACTGGAGGGGCAGTGACATATTGTCAGTTAGCTTGGATAAAAAACAGACTTTGGCTTGAATTATGCGTGATAAGAGACTGACAATTTAACTATACGTTAATGCTTAGAATGCGGCCAATAAGATACTTAATCTCTTATTCTACGTCGTAAGAGTATAAGTTGCATCGTATTTTTGCAACTGACATTAAATTTTACGCTATGAAGATATTTAACCTACTGATGCTTGCCTTCCTGACGACAGGACTTGCCGCACAGTCACTTGATGAAGAATTGGGTTTTATTTATGTAAAAGCTGATTATCTACTTGAGACAAATAGATACGACGAAGCTATTTCAGAATTCACCAAAATAATTGCCAAGGATCCGAGTTTTAGAGATGTACTCTACAAGAGAGCGGATGCAAAGTTTAATGTAGGTGCTTTTCAGGGTACTAAAAATGATCTTCTGGAGGTCTTTGATATTAAGGGCATCTCGCCTGAGGCAGTGCTTCTATATGGTAAGACGCAAAAGAATCTCGGTAATACAGAGGCTTCCGCTACAACTATGGAGACAGCAGGCATATTATTTCCTAATGGTACTAGCCCTCGTGATAAGGCCTCTCAAAAACAAGAGACTGAAGCAAATGACGATGATAGTGGTCTCAAGCAGATCGAGGAGAAAATCACCAGCATCTTAGACGACCTTCTACCCAAGAAGGATGAAGAGGAAACGACTCAAGATGAGGCGCCTCAAGATAGTCGTACGCCATCTACAGGGTCTGATCGATCTCCTTCATCAAGGACTCCAACGGATAACGATGGTAGTACAGATGGAAGGCCTAATGGCAGAAAGCAAGTCGAAGAACCAGAGCCAGAACCAGAGCCTGAAATTGATGATAGTGTAAGAGAAATTTACATCGATGAGGACGTTACTTTGGAAGTGAAGAATGGTCTGGGTGCTAGGAACATCCTAGAGCAGCCAAGCATCTTGGTCATCTCGACAACTTCTGGTGATGTCGTAATTGATATTTGTGTCAACGAAAATGGAAAAGTAACCGAAGCAGAGTTTAATGCGGGAGAATCTACTCTGAAGACAGAGAGCATCATCTCACTGGCAGTTAGAAAATCTAAAGAATTCTGGTTTAAGAAGTCTGGTCAGGAGGAGATGTGTGGCACCATAGTCTTTAAGATTACAGGTACATAGATAGCCCTAGCAGAGCGATAGGCTCTGTATATAAGGAATAGGTGGCTCGTTCGATTATAATTCGGCGAGCCATTTTCTTTTACCTTTGTATTAAAATCACTTCTAATATGATGAGATTAGCATTTATCCTCTCGCTTATGTTGGCAGTTCAGACTGCGTATAGCCAATTGGGACTAGGAATTTCTAGTTCATATGACTTATACAATGTGTACAGCAACCCTGTGGCGGACCAGCCAGTAGGCTCTGAGATTTCTCGGAAAAATGGCTCAGCACTCAGTAGTTTTGGTATAGGACCAAAATTGTGGGTAGGTGGAGAAAGCTTTTCAGTATCAGCAGAGGCCTTAGCCAACCTCTCTCCATTAGGCTTATCACTAGGTGATTATAAAGGCCTTGGTGCAGTCTCTTTCCCCATTATGGGGCACCTCAACTTTGGAGGTATGTCCAGTTTTAATAAATTGATGAAGGCAGGTTTTTCTATCGGTGGCGGTATTCAATATAACCGTACAGAGTTATTTGGACTGACCGATTCTTTTGAAGGTCAAGGTGTGACAAGAGACTTCTTTAAGACTTATAATATTCAAGTCGGTGTCGGTGGTGGTCTCAATGGATTTACAGGAAAATTCTATACCCGATATGGATTCAATCCCGATATAGACGGGGCGTGGAATCTCAATATCGGATTGCAGATGAGTCTCAACTTTCTGATGACCAAAAACATTTATAGGCCCGAGAGCGCGCTGTAATATGATAGTCAGCAATAACATCTCAAGTCGTGGGATGAATACTTTTGGAATAGATGTCAACCTCTCGACTGTCATCAGTCTTGAGCACAGAGATGATCTCGTAGCCCTAGCGCCATATCTGCAAGAAAAAGAAGTATCTATTCTCGGTGGTGGCAGTAATGTCCTCTTGACTCAAGATATCCAACAACCAGTCTTGTTGGTCAATACCCAAGGCAAGCAGGTAGTACTCGAGCGAGAAACTTATGACTTGATCAAGGTAGAAGCAGGTGAGAAATGGCATAACCTTGTGCTCTGGGCAGTAGAGCAGGGGTATGGTGGCATAGAAAATCTAGCCTTAATACCTGGTAAGTGTGGAGCTGGACCTATGCAAAATATAGGTGCTTATGGCGTAGAGATAAAAGATGTACTCCATAGCGTATCTGCCTACAATCTCCGAGAAGGAAAGATCTATAACTTCCATAATACGGAGTGTGGATTTGGCTACAGGACGAGTCATTTTAAGACTAAGTGGAAGGATCAGTTTATTATCCTCGACATTATTCTCAGACTCACCAAGCCTGGACATCACCTTACAAATCTGTCCTATGGTGCTATCGCTCAGACCCTGAACGAGAAAGGTGTAAAAGACGCGGGCATCAAGGAAGTTGCTGAGACAGTTATAGCGATTAGACAGGCCAAGCTCCCTAATCCCTCTGAGGTCGGCAATGCTGGTTCATTTTTTAAGAATCCTGTGGTGGATAAGTCCATACTCAAGACTATCCAGAAAGCGCAACCAGAGGCGCCCCATTATCCTGTAGACGATTCACGAGTCAAGCTCCCAGCTGGATGGCTCATAGATCAATGTGGGTGGAAGGGGAAGCAAGTTGGTCAGACAGGGACTTATAAGAATCAAGCTCTAGTCCTTGTCAATCACGGATCTGCTTCTGGCTCTGAAGTCTATGCTCTAAGTGAGGAGATACAGCAGTCTGTTTATAGGCGTTATAATATCTTGCTAGAGCGAGAGGTTAACGTTTGGTAAGGCTTTGCTCTTTTCTAGGATGATGAACTCTTGTTGAGGCAGTAGATTCTTCTCCTTGTGGTAGTCTTTTCTTTGGTGACTTTAAGGCATATATCTTGTTTTCCGGCGATTAAGAGTCTTTATTGCCGTGTCTATTGCTGCAAAAAATAAGTTTACCGGCAATTAGATGCCTTAAATGCCGTTTATAAAGCGGCAAATAGTTGGGTATTCGGCAAATGCACACCATATTTGCAGTATAATTTACTGCAATAATTTTTATCTATGTATATTCATCAGAAAAAGGACTGGCCAAGCTTTCGGTGGGATAGCGACATCTTATTGCCCTATATCAGTAAAGTACGTGATCTACAAGGTAGGCTGATAGGGCGGATGGAAGCGATGGGCTTTGAATTGAGAGCGGAGGCCGTACTCGAAACCATAACGGAGGATGTCATCAAATCCAGTGCTATCGAGGGTGAGTTATTGAACCCTGAAGAGGTGAGGTCTTCGGTAGCAAGGAGACTGGGGATGGACATTTCTGGATTGCCTGAGACGAGCAGGGACGTGGATGGTGTTGTCGAGATGATGTTGGATGCCACGCAGAACTTCGATGGACACTTGACCAAAGATAGGCTCTGCGGCTGGCACGCGGCCTTATTTCCTACTGGTAGGAGTGGAATGTTTAAGATCACTGTAGGAGAATGGAGAGGTGATGATAAAGTTCCTATGCAAGTGGTCTCTGGACCTATTGGCAAGGAGAAGGTCCATTACACCGCACCTGCTGCCGAGCTGCTGGATAGGGAGATGGAAGTGTTTCTACAATGGTTTAATACCCATCACAATATCGAGCCCGTCCTCAAATCTGCTATAGCACATTTATGGTTTGTAAGCATTCATCCTTTTGATGATGGGAATGGCAGGATAGCGCGCGCCATTGCAGACTGTCAGTTGGCCAGAGCTGATAGGACCAATCAGAGATTTTACAGTATGTCTGCGCAGTTGATGAAGTATAAAAAGGAGTACTATCACATCCTTGAATCTACTCAGAAAGGCAGTTTGGATATAAGCCAATGGTTGGTCTGGTACATAGAGCGATTGTTAGAAGCGCTGGAGGTCACCAGCAGAACACTCGCTAAAGTGCTCCGCAAAGCAAAATTCTGGAAGCTGCATCAGAGTACTCAATTTAATAATCGGCAGATACAGATGATAAATAAACTACAAGGAGATTTTGTGGGTAAGCTTTCATCTTCTATGTGGGCCAAGATGACAAAAGTGCATAGAGATACTGCCTTAAAAGATATACAGGATTTGGTGAAGAAAGGAGTACTAGCAGATGCTGGTGAGGGAGGAAGGAGCACCAATTATGTTCTTAGTTTGCCTCAGTCAGACTGATTTGGACCCACCTAATTGGTGAAACTGAAGGGGTGGATTTGCTGACATACGCAATAAGCGATCACTGTCTAGTAAGTCGGCAGGGAAGGGTCTATTTCCTTTGCCCACGCTAAGATGCCACCTTCAAGATTATACAGGTTGTCTAACCCCCTAAGCTGTTGTAATTGGTGAATGACATTGGCACTTCTAGCTCCCGATCTGCAATGGACAATGACTTTTCCTTCTCTATCAAAGTCATCGATCTTAACAGGTACCAAGGATACAGGAATGAGTTCTGCGCCGATATTGACAAGTGTATATTCGTGTTGCTCACGGACGTCAATGAGATGAAACGGTTCCTTGTTGTCTCTCATTTCTTTGAGCTGCTGTACAGTAATACTCTTAATCTCCATATTGTCTCACAATGTTGATACGCCTAATAAACCGATTAATGTGGCAAATTGTTTCTAAGAACACCATAGAGATACGTCCCCGCTATAGCACCTGCAATAGGAATGATTATCGTCCAATATCCAGCACCTAACAACGCAAACAAAGGACCGGGGCAAGCACCTACCAGTGCCCATCCTAAACCAAATAGGGTTCCCCCAGCTATGTATCTGACAAAACTTTTGTCTTTATCTTTTAGGACTATAGGTTTGTCATCTACGTCTTTGAGTTGACTTTTCTTGATGCCTTGGACGATGATCGCACCCAACACAACGGCACTTCCTATGATGCCATACATATGAAAGGACTCGAATCTGAACATCTCATAGATTCTGAACCAAGAGATGACCTGTGACTTGGTCAACACTATGCCAAAGAATGTTCCTATGAGTAAGTATTTTAAAAACTTCATGAGCCAAAAATGATGGGGATGAGTAAATGTGTCATTAATAAACCACCTATAAAAAAGCCAATTGTCGCAATTAGAGAAGGTATCTGAAGGTTAGCTAGACCGGTGATAGAGTGACCAGACGTACAGCCCCCAGCCCATCTCGTACCGAAGCCTATTAATAATCCTCCCGAGAGAAGTATGGCGATGACCTTTAGAGAAGATAGATTATGGGCATCAAAAATTTCTCTAGGTACATAGCTATCGATGCCTGACTCTATGTTGAGTGTAGACAGAGCAGCAGCCGTCTTGGGATTGATATCTACAATATGATCGACCATCAAAAAGTTTGAGGCGAGCATTGCCCCTATGACGGTACCTACAAGAAAAAGTAGATTCCATTTTTGTGACTGCCAATCAAAGTCAAAAAAGGCTACCTTCTTGCCAGCACCCGCTATACTGCATAGGGTTCTGAGATTAGAAGAGAAGCCAAAGCTCTTGCCTTGATACAGCATCAGAAAGAGGACTAGTGCCAGTAGTGGCCCAGCTACATACCAGGGCCAAGGATTCATTAAATATTCCATAATTCGGATTTCACATCAAAAGTATCTTGTCTGGTCCAATTAGCCTAAGTTACAGCTGATATTTAGTACCTTTCGACCACTAATTTTAATATCGTGAAAGGGCTCAAAACAACAGATTTTAATTTTCCAGGTCAGCTTAAAGTATATAACGGCAAAGTCAGAGATGTCTATCATCTCAAGGAGAAGCTCGTCATCGTAGCTTCTGACAGGATATCGGCATTTGACCATATATTACCAAAGCCCATTCCTTATAAAGGTCAGATATTGACCCAACTTGCCCAACATTTTCTCAATGCCACTAGGGATATCGTCCTTAACTGGCTAGAAGCCAACCCGCACCCCAATGTTAGTATCGGTAAGAAGGCCGACCCCATTATGTTAGAAATGGTCGTCAGAGGTTATCTCGCAGGCCACGCTTGGAGAGAGTATAAATCTGGAAAACGGATGATTTGTGGCGTCCAGATGCCAGAAGGGATGAGAGAAGGGGATAGATTCCCCAGTCCTATTATTACACCAGCTACTAAAGCTGTGTCTGGCCACGATGAGGACATCTCAGCAGAAGAGATACTCAGTCAAGGTATTGTATCACAGACAGATTGGAATAAACTTTCCATCTATGCTTTACAGCTTTTCCAAAGAGGTACTCAGATGGCAGCCGAGCAAGGCCTTATTCTTGTAGACACGAAGTATGAGTTTGGTAGGTATCAAGACGATATTATTCTCATAGATGAAATCCATACCCCAGATAGCTCTCGATACTATATAAGTGAGGGTTATGAATCCCGTCAGAGGAGTGGAGAAAAGCAAAAACAACTCTCTAAGGAGTTTGTCAGAGAATGGTTGATGAGTAATGGATTCCAAGGATTAGAAGGGCAGACGATGCCCCAAATGCCTGAAGCATTTATAGCTAGTGTCACTGATCGCTATGAGGAATTGTATACTAAGTTGACAGGTCAAAAGTTAGAAAAGCGCTCATACGAGGGCATTCACCAAAGTATTCAAGATCACGTTGTTAACTACTTGCAAAAATCCTAAACGTTTCCTTAAAACGACATTTCCCGAGCAACTTTTACTTTCAATTGATCATTTCAAAGGTACAATCCCATAGGATTTGTGAGCCTAAAGTCAACAAAGAATAATGTTTTTTTTTTTGAGGCTTAAGCTTATCAAAATAAAGGATTGTTAAGTTTCGAAAGCGTCATCTTAAATTTTTTTGTACTAACTGTGCAACGTATTCCGTTCTAAAGACATTAATAGAGATAACGGAACAACTATACTTGCTTCTTCCATTAGTTACGAGAAGTTCTAGTTGTAAGGTTTTTAGAACACATTTCTGAACATTTTAAATTCTTTTACAATGAAAAAGTCAACTTTCATATTAGCCATTCTATGCCTAAGCTTTAGTGCATACAGTCAATTTTCTATCGGAATCAAAGGCGGAATTGGAGCTGCCTTTACACCAACAGATACCAAGGAGTTTGTGAGTCTTTCGCCTACCAATATAGACCTCATCTCAGTAGGGGGCTCGGCATTAAGACAATCAATAGGTCTTTCTGTGCTTAATGAAAACGAAAAGGTATTTTTTATGGTAGATGGGGTATTTACTCAATCTACAGAGACCTTCCAATTGATATCCACTGGATTAGGTAGGTCCATTTTAGACCCTTCATTGGAGTATCAAAATAATACAAGTAACATAAGATTAATAGCTACTGCTGGTGCTAAGTATAAGGACTTTAGAGTGGGCTTTGGTCCAGAGATTTCTTTCGTAGTTGATCAACAGGAAGATCTTTCGGAAAGAGCAAATTTTGAAGTCGATGAAAGAAATTATTTGGGCGGATTTAATTTGCTTGTAGGATATAAGTTGCTTGATCGATTACAATTAGATCTAAAATATGTCAAGTACTTTGACAGTGTCGGAGCAGGCTACAGTTTCGAAAACATTCCATTGGATTTTGACAGCAGCACTTCATTAGTAGAGCTTACATTGGGCTATTATTTCAACTAGTACACAACAATAATAATCATAGCTTGAAGGAGCTGACTATGGAGAGTCAGCTCCTTTTCTGTTTTAATAAGCTCCTCTTTAGATCTCATAGTATTTAAGAGATAAAGAAGGAAGATTGATTAAGTGCTTACCTTTGTATACCTACATTCGTGTAGCAAAATGTGCATTATGTCAAAAATAAAAGTCGCCATCATTGGCCCTGGGAATATAGGTACGGACTTGATGATAAAAGTCATTAGGCTTGCCAAGAATTTAGAAATGTGTGCTATGGTCGGAATAGATCCTAATTCTGATGGTCTTGCCAGAGCCCAGCGTATGGGCTATGTCACAACACACAAAGGTATAGATGGATTGCTGAATTTACCTGAATGGAAAGATATTAAGATCATTTTTGATGCGACCTCTGCTAAGGCGCACGCGTACAATTGGGGTGTCGTACAACAGTATCCTGATAAGCGTATTATTGATTTGACGCCAGCAGCGATTGGCCCTTTCTTGGTACCACCAGTCAATTTTGATGCAACACATAATGTCAAGAATGTCAATATGGTGACCTGTGGTGGACAGGCAACGATTCCTATGGTCGCTGCGGTCAATAGGGTAGCCAAGGTCCATTATGGAGAGATCGTGGCGTCTATCGCTAGCAAGTCGGCAGGACCTGGCACTAGAGCCAATATAGACGAGTTTACAGAAACAACGGCGCATGCCATAGAGCAAGTCGGGGGTGCAGAAAAGGGTAAGGCCATCATCATTCTAAATCCCGCAGAGCCGCCAGTCATTATGCGCGACACTGTATTCACCTTGAGTGAGCAGGCCGATAAAGCTGCCATTGTCGATAGTGTCCATAAAATGGTGTCACAAGTACAGCAGTATGTACCAGGTTATACCTTGCATCAAGAAATCCAATTTGATGATATTCCAGAGGATAAACCTGTCTTTATAGAAGGACTCGGCAAGAGATATGGCCTTAAGACAACCATCTTATTGCAAGTAGAAGGAGCTGGGCACTACCTACCTGCTTATGCTGGAAATTTAGATATAATGACCTCAGCTGCTATGGCAACAGCTGATCAATTTGCTCAAGAAAGTCTTCTGACTACCTAAAGAATCAATATGCACCAATTATATATACAAGATGTAACGCTACGCGATGGGATGCACCCTATCCAGCATCAGTACACCAAGCAACAGGTAAAAGAAATAGCAGTAGCCTTGGATAATGCTAAAGTCGATGCCATAGAAGTCGCTCACGGAGATGGGATCACTGGTGGTAGTTTTAATTATGGTTTTGGAGCACATACGGATTGGGAATGGCTCGAAGGAGTGGCTGATTTACTGACCCACGCTAAGTTGACAACGCTGTTGATTCCAGGTATAGGCACTATAGATGACCTGAAGAGAGCTCGTGATCTAGGAGTAGTTTCTGTTCGTGTAGCGACACACTGTACGGAAGCAGATATTTCTGCTCAGCACATAGAAGCGGCACGTAATATGGGTATGGATGTCTCAGGCTTTTTGATGATGGCACATATGAACGACCCTAAGCCCTTGGCACAACAAGCGCAATTGATGGAGGAGTATGGTGCAGCTTGTGTCTATGTGACGGACTCAGCAGGTGCTTTATTGATGGATGGCGTCAGGGATAGGATTAGGGCATTTAAAGAAATCCTGAAGCCAGAAACGGAGATAGGTATCCATTGTCATCATAATCTTTCTCTCGGTGTCGCCAATACAATTGTTGCGATGCAAGAAGGAGCGACGCGTCTAGATGCCTCACTTGGTGGTATGGGTGCAGGTGCAGGCAATTGTCCACTTGAAGTCTTGATCGCTGTGCTCAATAAGATGGGTGCGCAGCACAACTCAGATCTTTTTCAATTAATGGATATTGCAGATGATGTTATCAGACCACTTCAGCATCGACCTGTGCAAGTAGATCGAGAGACACTTTCTCTAGGCTACGCAGGCGTCTATTCTAGTTTTCTTTTACACTCAGAGCGTGCTGCCGAGAAGTATGGTTTGGATACAAGAGATATACTTAACGAACTAGGTCAGCGCAATATGGTTGGTGGACAAGAGGATATGATTATAGATGTAGCACTGGATATGAAAGGGAAAGCACAAAAATAACTTCAAGGGGTCATCAAGGGTCTTCAAGGGGTCAGGACCCCTTGGGGCTTTGGGGAAGGACCCCTTGGGGCTTGGGGGAAGGATCCCTTGGGGGAAACTATAATTATGAACAACCCAATAGATAAAAATTCAAGAGATAATTCCAAGGGTCAGGGTCCCGGGGGAGACAAGTCCACGGAGAACACAGGCTCTTTGGAAGACCAGAGGAGATATGGATATCATATAGTACTGACAACACATAACAGTCGTACCTCACAACGCATGAGAATCTATAGAGTCCAAAAGGGACCAGAACGAAGATTGTCTTTGGATGAGGAAATAATCCTTACGGGCATCATCAGTCAGATTATCCTAGAGAATGATTATAAGTGCATTGCATACAATATATGTCAGGATCACGTACATATGATTATTGTTTGTCAAGAGGGTGCATTGACTTCTATAGTTCAGAAACTGAAGTCGGTCAGCAGTAAGCTGTTTGATCGCCACCCAGATGTGGATCCTGCGCTGACAAAGCTGCATTCTAATAGATTGTGGTCGCAAAAATTCTTCAGAGCCTCACTGAATGAATGGACACTGGGCAAGTTGTCTCATAAACCAGGTGAATTATATCAGTCTTCTTATCTTTCCAATGCTATGGCTTATATTGAAAACAACAGAATTAAACATAGGTTGGAAGATTCTCAGGTATTAAAACAGATCACTGAGCGTTTTTTGGTCTCTATGGATGAGGCATATTTGAAATAGGAATCACAAGCAATTTTATTTTTCTTAAGCAATTCCTGGACACAGGTTCTTTTAATGCCAATCAGATCAGATTCATAGATACCATCATCCAGTTTTTAAATAAGAACGGTGTGATAGATAAAAAGCTTACTCGGTAAGCCTCTTTTTGATGATGCCCATGAGGATGGCATCTATGGTTTATTTGAGGATAATCGGACTATTAAGATCATCTCGCTTATCGATGGGATTAATGAGGATGCGGAGGAGGGATAATGACGTGCACATTGGATGTATGGTGCGGTGTATATTTAGACCCTTATCAAAGAAACTCCTCTCAATAGTGAAGAGTTTCTTTGACTTGGTCTTTCCGTTTACAATCATTCTGATGTAGACACCATTTTCTTGCTAAACAAAAATTTTAATTTTCACTAAAACAGTGCTAAAGCAACTGTGATAGTAACTGAAAATAAAAATGTAATAACTAGTTGATTATCAGTTTGTTGTCAGATAAATGAAAACAACTGCAAACAACAAAAGTGGAGCCGCAGAGATTCGAACTCTGGTCCAGACAAAGCTTTCATAAGCTTTCTACATGTTTAGCTTGTTCTTAAATTTTCGATCTTGAGCAGGTGTACAAGCAACCAACTCGCGACTTATCTCTTTAATTTCGGA
>CALFUU010000013.1 GCA_937929835.1 uncultured Saprospiraceae bacterium
CTTGTGAGTCACTACATCTAAAATACAATTTGAAAGCTAATCACAACTGCTACACTAGCCCGTCATCGGAATAGATCCTTGTGAGTCACTACATCTAAAATACAATTTGAAAGCTAATCACAACTGTGAGTGCGATAGTCCGGACGGCCGCGGGCTTGTGAGTCACTACATCTAAAATACAATTTGAAAGCTAATCACAACTACAAATTATAATCCTGATACGACCCAATGCTTGTGAGTCACTACATCTAAAATACAATTTGAAAGCTAATCACAACTTAATATCTTACAGATAGGGCATTGGATTCTTGTGAGTCACTACATCTAAAATACAATTTGAAAGCTAATCACAACTCTCTGCGCTCTCTTTCTTAAGTGGTTGTCCTTGTGAGTCACTACATCTAAAATACAATTTGAAAGCTAATCACAACCAGGTAACGGAATAGGACAGCCAGACCAAACTTGTGAGTCACTACATCTAAAATACAATTTGAAAGCTAATCACAACTACTAAGGATTGAAGATGTCACGGGAACAACTTGTGAGTCACTACATCTAAAATACAATTTGAAAGCTAATCACAACAGGGACGTCCTTGAAGGTACATTTGCCTACCTTGTGAGTCACTACATCTAAAATACAATTTGAAAGCTAATCACAACAGCTGATGGGTACGACTAACAATATGCGCCTTGTGAGTCACTACATCTAAAATACAATTTAAAAGCTAATCACAACTCTAGGGCGGTCGTAACGTTCTGTGACTCTCTTGTGAGTCACTACATCTAAAATACAATTTGAAAGCTAATCACAACCCCAACATTTCGACATTCTTTTTGAGTCGCCTTGTGAGTCACTACATCTAAAATACAATTTGAAAGCTAATCACAACGGTGAGCCCTAATGCCACCGCCTGTTTCTGCTTGTGAGTCACTACATCTAAAATACAATTTGAAAGCTAATTGTTAAATGGCGTCAAGCTGACCCACTAAATGGCGCAAGCTGACCCCCCTCCAAAGAATAGCTTTTATGCTACTCTATACAAGAAAATGGCGCAAGCTGACCCCTAGAGAAATAGTTTCTATTTCAACTTGTCTATAGTGGAATATTTAAGTGATTCGGGTATAAAAAACATACCTGAACATATGGCATATAAACCACTTAGAATGGACAAAAGAGAACTCATCATCAATGTCAGGAGTCAGGGAAAACCAATCAAGCAGATAGCTCGACTCCTTGGCATATCCATTAAGTGAGAGACTCATATATCACGCTAAGACCTTGTGAGTCACTACATCTAAAATACAATTTGAAAGCATCACTAGCTGATTCATCTCAGCTCACAGCCAAAAAAACCAATCTACAAGTCTCAGTCTAAGAGACTACTTCTTAAGGCCGATCTCTCGCAGTCGCTCATCAAGATACTCCCCTGCAGTAATAGGCGTATAGGCTAGCGGGTTCTCCTCAGTCACACAATCCTCCAGACAAGTCAAGTCCATCTCACTCTTGGGATGTAAGAAGAATGGTATACTTAATCTCGGGACGTGCCATAAGTGCTTCGGCGGATTGATAACCCTATGGGTCGTCGATTTGAGATGATTATTGGTCAATCTCTGAAGCATATCACCTACATTAATCACTATCTCATTCTCCTCAGGTGTAATATCCAACCATTCCCCTTCATTATTGAGTAACTGCAAGCCACCCGCGGATGCACCTACCAATAGCGTAATGAGGTTGATGTCCTCATGTTGTTCTGACCTGATTGCTGACTTAGGCTCGTGTGTGATGGGCGGATAATGTATAGATCTGAGGATAGAATTACCATCTTCTATATGATTGTCAAAATAGTGCTCATCTAAATTTAAAAACAAGGCTATAGCTCGTAACAAGTTTCTGCCCGAACTCTCAAAGGCCTTGTACAACTTCTCAGATAGTTCACTAAAAGCAGGCACCTCGTCTACCCAGATATTGTCTGGATACTCCGCTTTGCGCGGGTGATCCTTGGCAACATACTGCCCTACTTGGAAAAATTCCTTGAGATCTGCCACTTTGGACTGCTTAGCGTGCTCGACACCGAAGGCCGTATAGCCCCGCTGTCCAGCAAGTCCATCAAGGAGGTAAGTCCTCTTCTTTTCCACAGGTAGAGAGAAAAATTCTTTGGAGGCATTATAAAAATCATCTACAATTTGCTTGGGTACACCATGATTCACCACACCTACAAATCCCACTTCGTGGAAGGCTTGGCCTATCTCTTGTACAAATTCTGCCTTCTGGTCTTCTGTCCCTTTTACAAATTTGTCAAGATCTACTACGGGAATGGTCCTTTTACTCATAGTGTATAATGTTTTAAATGCGAATTTTTACAAAAATAGAAGAAATACAACTTTGTTCTACAGCACATAAAATCGCTACAATCTTGCCAAAATGCACATCTGTATTGAACAATGTCACTACTTTTAAACTTTTTAAGGTATAAATGGCAGATTTTCAACGTTTTAGATAGGGGTAAAACCCTTTTTTAATTGTCATTTAAAATAACGAAAACTCATAGCATTCACCAGATGCGTAAACCACTCTTGAGCATAAGAGAAACCTTATTAGGTCTTCTCATTGTAGTAGGTGTCATAACACCTAGCCAAGACTGTACAGCTCAAGCACTTAATCCTACTTCCTTTGCCAACAGAACCAACCTCTTAGGGTCTACCAATTTTAGTGGTGTGGCCATAGGCATAGCGGATATGAATGGCGATGGGAGGGACGATATCGTAAGATACAACCAAGGGACAGACCTTAATATCCAATATCAGACACAACCAAGAGACTTTTTTGACTATGAGCAGATTGCTAAGGTCAGCAATACATCTGAGTGGTCTACAGCCATAGGAGACGTAGATAGAAATGGTTATAACGATATTATCGTCGGAGGGGCTTTCAACAATCTGAAGTTGATCTACAACCAAGATGGTCAGAAGGACTATGTCACAACCAATATCCAAGGGTCCAATATCTTTATACAAGGCATCAATTTCGTAGACATCGATAATGATGGAGCACTTGACATCTTTGCCTGTAACGATTTAGGGGACAATAGGAAGTTTAGAAATAATGGTTCTGGTATCTTCTTCTCTGATGCTGGTCTCATTGATACAGAAACAGCAGTCCCAAGTGACAATTCTGGAAATTATAGCAGTATCTGGACGGATTATGACAACGACGGAGACCTTGATCTCTATATCTCCAAGTGTAAAGTAGGGGCTAACTCCTATGATGATCCTCGCCGGGTGAATATGCTAATGCGGAATAATGGTGACGGCAGTTATTCGGAAGTTGCTAACAGTGTAGGCCTCAGAATAGGGGCTCAGACCTGGACTACTGACTTTGCCGACATTGATAATGATGGTGATATGGACGCTTTTGTAGCCAATCACTATGATGACAATCAGTTATTTGTCAATAATGGAGATGGTACGTTTACTGACATAACGGTCATCAGTGGTCTGAATCCCTTCCTAGATAGAAATTCTGGCGTATTCCCGATCCAGACACTTTTCAGAGACTTCAACAATGATGGATATGTCGATCTCCTATTTACAGGTGACAGACACTTCCTTTTTTATAATAATGGTAATAGAAGCTTCAGCATAGCAGACAACCCATTTGGTGACAACCAAGTAGAATCGGTAGCCGTCGGTGATTTAGATCATAATGGATTTCTGGATGTCTATGCTGGATATGCAGAACTCTTTACGACGCCATCCAACATTCCAGATGAGATGTATCTCAATAATGGAAACGGCAACAACTTTATAGCAGTCCAACTAGAAGGAACCGCCTCTAATATCAATGCTATAGGTGCTCGTGTCGAAATCTATGGGGACTGGGGCATCCAGGTAAGAGAAGTGCGGTCTGGAGAAGGCTACGGTATTATGAATTCATTTACCCAACACTTCGGCATCGGCACCTCCACCACAGTCGATAAGATTGTAGTGAAATGGCCTAATGGCAACTCTCAAGAACTAAACAATCCTGGTGTCAATGCCTTCCATATCATTATAGAAGAGTCTGATTGTGTGGGTTCTTGTAATGATGGAAATCCTTGTACAATCAATGACACCTACGATGCTGACTGTAATTGTACTGGTTTCTTACAAGATAGTGATGGAGACGGTATATGTGATGCAGAGGATTTTTGTCCCAACTTTAATAACAACCTTATAGGGACGGTATGTAACGATGGTGATCCTTGCACATCTGGAGAGACCTGGGACGACAACTGTGGTTGTACTGGAGGAACCCTAACTGACAATGATAATGACGGCATCTGTGCAGCGCAAGATGCTGATGATAATGATCCCTGCGTACCTGTTGCCAGTGGCTCTGATTGTGAACCAACTGAGACAGAATGCATCCTCTATGCATTTACAGGATTTGAAAATCAAGAATTGGGTGTCTGGATAGATGGGGGGTCTGCTGCCAACTACTCTAGCAATCCAGTGTTTGCTGCCACAGGAAATGGTAGTTTTTTCATCAGTGGCAACTTTGGAATAGGTTCTTCAATATATACAGGAAGCCTACCACTCTCCGATATAGAGTCACTCGTGCTCAGCTTCTCTTATCTCCCCCTTAATATGGTTACGGGAGATGGCTTTGTAGTTGAGTATGCTTCTGATGGCAACAACTATCAGATTATAGAAACCTTCACACACGGTGCTCAATTTACCGAGTTTAGAAGAGCAGCATCCATAACTATTGCTAATAGAAACTTCACCAATCAAGCGACACTAAGAATAAGAACGACGTCGTCTCAGACGAGCAAGTATATTATGCTTGATGACATAAGTATAGACATCTGTGCTGAGGACTTGCCAGCTTGTATAGTCGGAACCACTTGTGATGATGGCAACCCCTGTACGTCTGGAGAAACACTTGATGCAAATTGCAATTGTAGTGGTGGTACTATTATCGACACTGATAATGATGGCGTTTGTGACACTGAAGATAATTGCCCATCATTTGACAATAATCTCATAGGTCAATCTTGTTCTGACGCTGACCCTTGTACGACTGGAGAAACTTGGGATAATAATTGCGGCTGTAGCGGTGGCGTTGTGATAGATAATGACGGAGATGGTTTCTGCTCTGCAATAGATAGTAATGATAACGACCCTTGTGTCCCAGATAATTCTAATTGTACATCAGGTCCAGTAAGTGAAGATTGTACCACTTTGGCATTTACCGGTTTTGAAAATGGAGCGCTTGGCAATTGGCAAGATGGTGGTACTTCTGCGGATTTGTTATCCGATGCAAACTTTGCCGCAAGTGGAAGTTATTCTCTTATCTTGCAAGGAGATGGTGGTTCTCAGTCGAGTATTTTTACTGTACCTCTTGACGTGAGATCTTATGTAAATTTAATGTTGTCCTTCGATCTGATGACCTTCGAATTAGAAAACGGTGACCAATTGTTGGTAGAGTACTCTAACGATGAGTTTAATTATACTACTTATGCTATCGCCACAATAGGCCAAGAAGTTGTCAACAATTCTAGATATAAAATGGAATTACAATTGACAGGTATTCCATTCACTACAAGGACCATTATACGCATAAGATCAAAGAGTGACAGTCAATCTGATTTCTGGATAATGGACAATCTTCGTCTAGAAGGCTGCTCTGACAGCGGTATCAATTGTATCATAGGGACTGTATGTGACGACGGCAATGCTTGCACTATAGGTTCCGTTTATGACAGTGATTGCAATTGTGTGGGAGGGACCTTTATAGATAGTGACAATGATGGTGTCTGTGACCTTGATGACAACTGTCCTAACTTTGACAACGCCTTAATCGGGCAACCCTGCAATGACGGCAATCCTTGCACAACAGGTGAGACTTGGTCCAACAATTGTGGTTGCACAGGTGGCATTTTCCTCGATAATGACGGCGATGGATTCTGCTTTGCTTTCGACCCAGATGACAATAACCCCTGTATTCCTGATAATACCAACAATAATTGTGACGAGATAAGTCCAGAAGATGATTGCGCCCTCATAAGCTTCACAGATTTCGAAAATCTAAACTTTGGAATATGGAATGATGGTGGAGATGGCGGTCGACATCTGAGCAGTGCCTTCCATGCGCAATCTGGCGACGAAAGTTTCTTCATTCAAGGCAACTTAGGTGCAGGCTCAAGCTTGGTTTCAGATCCACTTAACTTAACAGCTTACGAGTCTATTCTGTTAGAATTTCACTTTTTTGCTTTTAGTATGGAGGGCAATGATAGATTCCATTTAGAGATTGGCAATAACGGTGTCTATACCACTGCAAGAACCTTTACAAGAGGCACAGACTTTAATACTAATGATCGTATATCAGCTTCTCTTATTCTCGAGGGATATACGTGGACAGTTAATACAACCTTTAGATTCAGAGCAGAAACAAATGGACTTGATGACTTCTTGATTCTGGATGACATTAGAGTAAGTGGATGTGGTCAGGCCAGCAATTGTGCAATAGGTACAGCTTGCAATGATGGTGACCCGTGTACTATAGGTGAGACACTTGATCAAAATTGCAATTGCACTGGTGGTGTATATATAGATGCGGACCAAGATGGCTTGTGCATCGGCAATGACATAGATGACAACGATGCTTGTGTACCAGACAATAATAGTCCAGCGTGCGATAAGGGTGACGACTTGTCTTGTGAAGAATTTATGTTTGAAGATTTTGAAAACAATACCCTAGGAATCTGGATTTCTGGAGGCACATTCGGATCACTACTCAAGAGTGAGACATTCTCCAATGACGGTTCATATATTTTCTACGTCCGAGGAAATGCAGGACAATCTTCTTCTCTCATAAGCCCACAGCTAGGCCTTAATGGTTATGAAGCCATCCGAGTAAGCTTTGATTGCCTGCCATTATCGATGGAAGCGGACGATAGCTTTGTGGTTGAAATTGCTGAAAATGGATTGAATTTCCAATTGGTGAAAACATATGCAGAAGGTATCGACTTTACCAATGAAATGAGGTTTCAAGAAACCTTACTTATAGACAATTTTAATCTTACCAACCAGACACGCGTAAGAGTAAGAGCAACTGCAGATAACGATGACTATATCATCATAGACGAAATTTCCGTATCGAGATGCAGTCAGAGTCTAGCAGGTCAACAACTTACCGAAAGATCAAGAGCACAAGTCCAGAATGAAGGCAAAGACGAAACAGATATTTTGATTTACCCTAATCCTACAAGAGATGTCGTCACGATCTCCCTTGCAGGAAAATCAGATGAAGGACAGCTGAGCATCTACAATTCCCAAGGACAGCAAATAGTCACGACCTTACTACAAAATCAGTCTACAACTATTAACCTAACAGAATACAAATCTGGATTGTACCTCTTCGTCGTTCAGATAGATGGCCAAGAAAAAGCAGAAGTCCAAAGAGTGATCAAGAAGTAAGACTCTCCTTATTATATCGTTACATAGAGTTAACGCCTTGCAGGTTTGTACCTCGACTCTTCCATAAGTAATTGTGAGTCTCTAAATTGTATCAGATCTACAAGATCCACGTCCTTATTTCTTTTCATAAAGGCACTCACTATAGCATTGCCAATATATGCAGTCGTTCGACCCGGTGCAGCTTCAGGCATCCCTTGTGTTGTCGGTCCAGGATTCAATAATTTGCTCAGCTTGAGATGATTGGTGTCATACATGCAATCAAGCTCCAACAAGAAATCCCATACTGCTAACTCACTATTCTCCATCCAAGCCATTTGCTTAGAGGTATATTCATAAATGATACTATCAGGAGTGGTTGGCAATATTCTTTTAAGAACGTAGGCTTTCTTTCCTTGATGAATCATCTGATCTATGAAGCGTTTGCCAGGAGGCGTGCCGAGAGCATCTTCGACAAGTATCTCCATCGTTTTTTTGACCAAGTGTGCACGGTCGTAGGTACGCGTTAAGTAATCTGAAAATACTGGATCAGTAGGATTAATCGCTTTATAATTATAATCTGCTCCTAGAAACATATCTAACCCTATGCCTACTCCATCTTGCCCATCCATATCGTCGAAGATGAAGGGTTGATACCCAAACTCTGAAAAAAGTGTATAGAATCTAGGTAAGGTCGACTCAGGAAAATAGTGTTTGTAATATTTGAGTGCCTGGGAAAGTTCTTTTTCAATATCATCAACCTTTGGGTAGGCCGACTTTACCTCATTCGCAAGTTCTCTAATTCTTTCATCTAAGAGGAAAGCACTCAATCTAGTATTCAATGTATCTCTATCGGGGTGATATAACTCTAACAATCGCTTAAAGTAGAGATCGGTCATACGAGGATACTTAATGAGCAGTTGCTGATAAGCGGTCTCTGGCTTACTAGGATCCATCTGCATCAAGACTTCCTCATATCTGATAAGATCTACTTCTACTTTTATGTCAGAGACATCAGGCGTATCTATGGCCGTCTTATCTCCTCCGCACGAAAGCAGTATTATACTCAATCCTAAGGCAAAAAATAGAAAACGAATTACAGAAGCTGTAGTGTTCATAAGCAGCATTTTTAAAATAATATGCAAACATAATGAATGAACGCCTGCCAAGCGTAATCTGGTATCGGAAGTGCTGGGAGCAGCAGATAGGTCTTAGACGAGAATTAATAGCGGGAATAGGTAGAGGAAGGTTGTCTTGATGGGTATAAAAAGGAAAAAGTAGTGTCAACCACAACACTACTTTTTCATCAAAAACCAACTAATCATTATTAATTAAAACAACTCGTACTTTTATTGAAATCAGCTACGAGAACTGATTACTTTAGGTTTCATTCTCAAGTACTTATAAGACAATATATTCCTGCAGCTACCCCTATGAAGTGACACTTTATTTACATAGTTAACGTATGCAAATAAGTCATATATAACTATTTCGTTATATAAATAATTGAGAGTCTCAGACTTAGACTGCCCAAATCGACCTCCTTAACCGCGAAAAAAATCCCTACTTTTTCTTCTTTTCAGACAACTTCATCTCCTACCTTGGGTTTCTCTACAGAGGGATGGACAAAAAAGGGATTAAATACAGCTGATGTTAGGAAAGAAGGTGCTTTTAGAGCTTATAGGGTGGGTAATTACAGTGGTGGTAGTGGTATTGGTCTTATTGCCTATCTACTCTTATATAGGTGGCAATTACCCATTCTACGAAGAGAACATCGTATTTATAGTGATTGCTTTGACCTTTATAAGATATATCTTCTTACTCAAACATCATTGGCTTTCGGCTTCTAAGTGGATAAAGGCCCTTTTCTTTTTTATACCCATTCCCCTCTTCTTCTATCTGATGGGAGGATTCTACGATTTTCAGGCCTACTCTGATGAGGTCGGACTAGGCGCAATGTTGACTGGACTTCCTTACGAAGCGCAGAGCAATATCACCAAATACATCAGAACAGAGATGGTCCTATTCTGGTCGGCCGCCTTTCTCGCTAATCTGGCTATGCCTTTACGTATGCTTATATCTATCTGGAGAGAAATAAATAAAGGCACCCATTGATAGAATGCCCACAAGCACAGTATATTCAAGTATAATTAATAGAAACTTATGAATAAGGTAGAAGAATTTAATGCCTATAGAGAAAAAATGAACGAGCGCATAAAGTCTGCTGACAATAAGGTGCTTAAGCGATTTTTTAGCCTAGACAATCAAGCGTATCAAAGTGGTGCTCTTGATGAAAAAACAAAAGAACTCTTAGGCCTAATAGCTTCTATGGTCTTGAGATGTGATGATTGCATAAGCTATCATCTGGGTACTGTTCATAAGTTAGGCGCAACGACAGAAGAAATCTTCGAAGTTTTTTCTATTGCTAATCTAGTTGGCGGCTCTATCTGCATCCCCCATACCAGAAGAGCCGTAGAATTCTGGGATGAGCTCAACGATCCGCCAACGGCGGATTAAAGGTCCTAAACGGACCTTTAAAGTTGAGCGAACTGCTGTATCAACAGCAGCGTAGAAGACACTTATTTGTGTGACCTACATCTCCAATTATTCCCTTTTCTCACTCGGATTAAAGGTCCTAAACGGACCTTTAAAGTTGAGCGAACTGCTGTATCAACAGCAGCGTAGAAGACACTTACTTGTATAACCTATATCTCTAATTATTTCCTTATCGCTTTCCCGACCACTAACGTTGAGCGAACTGTGAGCAATAGGCATTGGGTATTGCACCTTCTGGAGTTATTTTCTTGATTTAACTTCGTTTGCTATAATGTCAATGTCCACTCTATCTGCTTCCTCGGCTTCAAGTTTTTTTCGTCTTTGATCAAACTGTTCATATATCTTTTTTACTCGTGATTCCATATCAACCTTACTTATCGATTCATTATCAAGCAATAGGGGTCTGTCATTACTCTCTATAATCTTGTCTACATTGCCTTTCCAAAAGTCCATTGTAATAGCCACTCTGTTTTTTGCTCTTAGCTCGGCCGTCTCTAAAAATATAGTGACTAATCTATTTAGGGTATCCAACTCATCAGCTGTCAGATAATTTTTAGCAATCACTATATCCCCTTTCCTGACTACATTACCTTTCCACGATGTCAATGCCATGTTAGGTTGATTGGCATCAGCTCGCGAAACTATAATCTCCGCTGCTGTACTCTCAGTAGTCGCATATAACAACTTGTTCTGTGTCTCTGCAAAGAACATCTGCGTCGCTTTATCCGTCTTATCATAGTCAGTACTTAATGCAAAAAGGTCTCTTACCTTTTGGTAAAAACGCTTCTCCGAGGCCCGTATATCCCTGATCTGATCAAGCAACTCATCAAAGTAGTCAGGTCGGCCATCAGGATTTTTGAGCCGATCACTATCAATAACAAATCCCTTAATCATATACGTTTTGAGATGGCGATTAGCCCAGATCCTAAACTGAGTTCCCCGCTTACTTCTTACTCTGAAGCCTATCGCAAGTATCATATCTAGCGAATAAAAAGTCACCTTATATTTCTTCCCATCAGAAGCAGTTGTTAAGTAATCCTTAATAACTGAATCAGTAGATAACTCTCTGTCATTCAATATGTTGGATATGTGCATACTGATATTAGGTATAGAGGTGGCAAAAAGTAATGCCAACTCCGCCTGGCTCATCCATACCTGCCCATCTTTGGCATAGAGTGCCACACTGGCACTCCCATCTGAGGTGTTATATATGATGATATTTTGTTGTTCTGTCATATTACTTTTTTGTCAACATCACAGATTTATACGGATTTTTTGATTTCACTGATTTCATAATACCAGTCTTTTTAAAAGTCAATGATTACTTCCAAAAGTTGATGAGATCCCAAGGGGTATAGAGAGGTCACACGATATTATATGTCGACATTCATTCACACTGGTTGAAGCTCTGTTCTTGAAAGTTCTTTTCCAATTTGCTTAATAGCTTTTTCTATTCTGGCAACTTGTTCAAGGCTTGGGAATTTAATTCCTTTCGAATATTGTCTTAATAGACTCGAGTTCATTCCTATTCGTTTTGCAAGACTCGATATGTTTATGAATTCATTTACCTTGAAGAATTCTTGGATATCCATTACAAGCTCAAATTCTATACGTTTATCTTGTTTTCCCGTTTCTTCAAAAAAGAGTTCGATGGCTTCTTTGGAATTATCTATCAAATTTGACAATGAATCTCCAGAGCTGAAAACTCCAGGTAATTGTTCAACTTGACTCCAAAAGCCATCTTTATTTTTCTCTACAATTAGTTTGTACTTACTCATTTTAGTCCTGCTTGTTTAAGAATTCTTTTTGCTGTTCCAGTTGGAACCTCTTTGCCTCTGTGATATGGTAGCACTATTGTTTCAGGGCTATTATCATTTCTTAGGATCTTATGACTTCCATTCTGACGAATTTGTCTCCATCCTGCTTTTTTCAGTTTCTTGAGTAATTCGTCACACTTCATTGATTAAAGGTAACATTTTTGTTACTTATTGTCAAGTTTGATCGTAACAAAAGATTAAGGCACAGACACAAGACGAGGCCTACTGCGACACTTGCATCTCTTCACAAAATAGGACAAAATTAAAGGCTCGCCAGTCGCTCTATCTGGCTTAATACGCCAGCCTTGCCAGCACACAATTACAGCAAGGCGATATAACTGCACCCATTATCAAATGGGAGGATTTACTTTTACAGCGCATAAAAAATAAAGAGACTGGTGGTTCTCCTTCTGGGAGTAAGAAGGTATCTTAAGAACAGGAACCCAAATCATAGATACCCATCAGCGTAAAACATCTAGGCAAAAAACCTTGACGAACAGAGCATAAAGATGTTCCAATAAGTGCATGGCCTCATAGTTGAAAACCTCAACCAATAAAGCAATAAAACTATGCTTACCTTCTTGGGTCTACTTAGTCTGATTCAACTATATTGGTGGGCTATGAAATTGTACATCCTAGAGCTTCGCCATATACCTATATATCTCGTACTCTTTAACCTGCTTGGCTTCCTCGGGTACAGTCAAGTAGATACTCTACATCTCAATGATAACTGGCAATTTAGAGAAGGGACTGCGTCGCTGTGGCAAACTGCACAAGTGCCTGGCACCGTTCAGGAAGATCTGCTGCGTCTCGGTCAGCTCGCGGATCCATTCTATGGAACAAATGAAGACAGCCTCCGATGGGTAGAGCAAAAAGATTGGGTCTATAGGACTTCATTTTCCGTATCGACTGCACAATTGGGGCATAGTCAGCACAAGCTTGTCTTTCACGGTCTAGACACCTATACCGCCATCAAACTCAATGGTCAGGCTCTCCTCTTTACCAATAACATGTTTAGAACCTGGGAAGTAGAGGTCGGTCATCTTCTCCAGATGGACAACACATTAGAAATAGTACTTCTTTCTCCTATCAAAGTGGGTAAAAAATATATGGATAATCTACCCTATACGCTTCCCGCAGATAATGACGCTGGTGACATTAAGGTGATGCCTGTTGTCAGAAAGGCCGCCTTTCATTTTGGATGGGACTGGGGACCACGTATAGTCACGAGTGGTATCTGGAGACCTATAGAATTGTTGTCGTGGTCAGAGTTACGGATTACAGATTTCCATATAGGCGATGAGATAGATTTTCGGTCTGATAACTCTGCAATTGTGCCTGCTATTGTTTCTGTAGATGGCAGTACAAGTGCAGAATTGAGTTACTGGGTAGAGGGTCACCCTGCCCAGGTAGTCCCTATTCGTTCTGCCAATACTGAAATACAATTTCTAATTCCAGATGCACAGCGTTGGTGGCCCAATGGTCAAGGGGATCAACCCCTATATAATTTGCATATTCAGCTCGGCGACAACCATCTCGTAAGGCGGGTGGGCTTGAGGACTGCTGAGCTGGTACACGAGCCAGATAGTCTTGGAACTGCCTACTATTTTAAGATAAATGGTAGACCCATCTTTGCTAAAGGTGCCAACTACATCCCGCAAAGTCACTTCACCAACCAACTGAGCAAAGCAGACTATAGAAGATTACTCACTACTGCTGCTGATTCTCATATGAATATGATTCGGGTATGGGGTGGCGGTATTTATGAAGAAGATTATTTCTACGAACTCTGCGATAGCTTAGGATTGATGGTGTGGCAGGATTTTATGTTCGCCAATACTATATTTCCCGTGGATGAGGCATTTAATGACAATATGCTGGCTGAGGTAGAAGACAATGTCAGGCGGCTAGGCTATCACCCTAGTATTATACACTGGTGTGGCAACAATGAAATTAATGTCGCTTGGCACAATTGGGGTTGGCAAGACACTTACAAGATAAAGTCCAAGCACCAAGAGATGCTCTATAATAATTACAAACGGATTTTTGTCGATAGTCTACCCCATCGGCTCCATAGCATCCTACCCTCAGCCAACTATACGCATACCTCTCCCTTATCCAATTGGAATGGCGCAGAAAATTTTGATCACAGTTCTATGCATTATTGGGGAGTTTTTCACGGAGAGGCCCCATTCGAAGACTATGGAGTCAACATAGGGCGATTTAATTCAGAATACGGGTTCCAAACCTTTCCGAATATAAATGTCATAAAGAAGTACTTCAATCCTCAAGAATTTGATCTAGAAGATCCGCTCCTCGACCATCGTCAGAAGAGCTACAAAGGCAATAGACTGATCTATCAGCATATAGATGACTACTACCCCACACCAACCAATCTGTTGGAACTCAGCTATCTCTCGCAGCTCACTCAAGCCAAAGGTATAGAGATGGCTATTTCAGAACACAGACTTGACTTTCCGAGATGCATGGGCACCTTATACTGGCAGCTCAATGACTGCTGGCCCGCGGTCTCCTGGAGTAGCCTTGATTATAATGGGCAGTGGAAGGCGCTGCATTATACCGTTGTCGAAGCCTATCAGCCATTGACGCTAATACCCGACGTGACTGATAATACCTTGCACCTTATCAATGATGGACCCACGGAACAAATGGTCGATATTCAATATAAAGATGAAAAAGGTGCACTGCTACTCAGCCATTATAACCTACACCTTAGTGCGCAGGAGGTGATAGACCTTCCTATTGCACAGGAATTGATAGACAATCACAATTGGCTAGAAGTAACCCTCAATGGTGAGGGCAATCAAGTATCGAAGCTGATAATGAATCCTCATTATTCATTGATACCTATCGGGGATCACAACTTAGAGATCGACTTAGATACGTCAAATGAGCACAGTACGCTGAGATTAAAGTCTAAGGTCCTCATAAAAGACCTTTATCTTTTTAGTGATTCTTCGATTCATTTCTCACAAAACTTTTTTGACCTAATCCCTGAAAGGACTTACGAGGTGAGACTTACTCCTCTAGAGGGTCCATCTCCTACTATTGATGATATTGAGTATATCACCATAAATAACCTGAAATCAAAAAAATAAAATTAGTTACATACTAAATTGATTATCAATATCTTACAGATTACATATAACTTATATTTATTATCAGAGAAGATTTATCAATTGAATAGTACCATAAAGTAAATATCCCTATTATCTTAGGGGTCGGTAAATTATAATCCCACATTATTTACCTTCTGAACCCACATTTTTATGTATCGTCTATCTGCATTAGCGTTACTGCTATTTTTGGCCCTAAATTGCTATGGCCAACAAGCTCCACTTAAAATCAACTTCGTCGTTTCAGAGATGACGGAAACTACAGTAGATGTAGATTTGGTGGTTGAAGATTTCACAGATGTAACACTCATCCAACTATTTATGTTCTGGGACGAATCAGTGCTAGAAGTCGATCAACAAATCACTGCAAATCCTGACCTACCAGGCTTCTTGTCTATACTTCCTGAGGAAGATATGGCTGATCCATCTAGAGGAAAGCTGAGAATTAATTGGTTTGATGGTATAGGGGTACAAACGTTAGCAGACAATACTGTACTGTGCTCATATAGATTCAATATCCTAGGAGATGAGTGCAGCACCACCGACTTTACCATAGGAGATCTAGGGGATGCGATGACTTCACCTTCATTGGTTGTAGATGTACAAGCCATCAATACCTCTGGTATAGAACAAATCGGTCTAGAAGCAGTGACACCACTTACCTATACTGTACCAGGATCAGGTTGTGAATCTACTTCTACAGAAGAAACAGAGATTGCTAGTGTCAGAATCTATCCTAATCCTGTAAGAGACAATCTACAAGTCAGTTTTAATAATCATCAGCCAGATGAATCTTCCATTATGATCTATAATGAAGATGGTAGGTTGTTATCTCAGAATCCACTTAGAAATACAGAGTCTAACATTGATATTTCGGATATCAATAATGGCATCTATTTCTATGAGATACAAGACAAAGGTATTGTCGTCAATACTGGCAAGATTATGAAGATTTAGAAATCTCGCTGTCTTTATCTTAATCTATTAGACTTATTTTAGGTTCTACTAAAGGATCTAAAATGAAAGTTCTAGTCTATCACATTATATTTCTATTTGCTTTTCTATTCCTTGCAGTCTCCTGCACAGGACAGAATAGAGCAACCGTACTCGACCTTGTCAATCCATTTATAGGGACAGGAGGTCACGGACATACCTTTCCAGGAGCGACGCTGCCTTTTGGTATGATGCAGCTCAGTCCAGACACAAGACTAGAAGGTTGGGATGGGTGTAGCGGTTATCATTACAGCGATCATCAAGTCTACGGCTTTAGTCACACACACTTAAGTGGTACTGGCGTTTCTGATTATGGTGATCTCCTCTTGATGCCATTTAGTGGAGATATACAGTTCCATAATGGCGCAGATGGACGAGCAGGCTATGTATCCAGAATCGACAAGTCAAAGGAAACAGCCTCCCCCGGATACTACAAGACACTACTCCTCAAAGATTCTATAGTTGCAGAATTAACGTCAGCTACTAGATCTGGAATGCACCTGTATACTTTTCCGCAAGGTGCAGATAAGAAATTAATTATTGACCTAGCGCATAGGGACCAAGTTATAGAGTCTCATCTGCAGATCACCAATGAAAGAGAAGTGGTCGGCTACCGTCATTCTGATAATTGGGCTAGAGATCAGAAGTTCTTTTTTGTTATTCAATTTGAAGAACCCATCCTCGAAAGTACTATTGAACTTAATACTACAATTACTGAAAAGAAGTCTATAACTGGTGAGGCCATAAAGGCTGCCTTAGAGTTTGGTTCCCATAAAGCTGAGATGAAAATACGGGTTGGCATTTCTGCTGTAGATATTGATGGTGCCCGCAACAACTTAGATGCAGAAATCAATCATTGGGAGTTTGATAAGGTAAAAGCTGCTGCTGAAGATACTTGGGCACAGGCCCTCGGAAAAATCCAAATTAAAGATGAAGACTTCGATAAAAAAATGATTTTTTATACGGCACTCTACCATACCATGATAGCGCCCAATATCTACTCTGATGTCGATGGTCGGTACAGGGGTACAGATCTGAAAATACATAAAACGGAGGGCCACGATCAGTATACAGTCTTTTCACTTTGGGATACTTATAGGGCGACACATCCTCTGTACACTCTAATAGAGCAAGAGAGAACAGTAGATTTTATAAAGACCTTTCTTAATCAGTATGAGCAAGGTGGCCAGTTGCCGATGTGGGAGCTGGCTGGCAACTACACGGGATGTATGATAGGATATCATGCTACTCCAGTAATTGCTGACGCCTACCTCAAAGGCATCACGGACTTTGATACTGAGTTAGCCCTGAAGGCCATGACTCGAAGTGCTGAATCAGACAAGCTAGGCATCTCCACCTATGCGGCGTCTGGTCTACTCACTACCGCAGACGAAGCCGAAAGCGTATCTAAGACACTAGAATATGCTTATGACGACTGGACTATCGCGAGGATGGCAGAAAAGATGGGCCACAATGACATAAGTGACGACTATTACGCTAGAGCCCAGAACTACAAAAATGTCTTCGACCCAGAGACAAAATTTATGCGTGCCCGCACCAACAATAGATGGTTCTATCCCTTCAAGCCAGAAGAGGTCAATTTTAATTATACTGAAGCCAATGCTTGGCAATACAGTTACTACGTACCTCAAGACGTATCAGGATGGGTCAACCTTATGGGCGGAGAAGTAGAAGCAGAGCAAAAGTTGGACGCATTATTCTCAGCGCCTAGTGCAACCTCTGGGAGAAACCAAGCTGACATCACAGGTCTCATTGGTCAGTATGCACATGGCAATGAGCCTAGCCACCACATCGCTTATCTCTATAACTATATCGGCAAGCCACATAAGACACAACAATATGTTAGGCGCATTATGGAAGAGCTTTATCATAATGCACCTGATGGTCTATCTGGCAATGAAGATTGTGGACAGATGAGCGCTTGGCTGGTTATGTCAGCACTGGGTTTCTATCCTGTTGCGCCCGGTAGTAACGAGTACCAGATAGGCTCTCCTTGGTTTGATTACACCCAAATAGAATTAGAAAATGGAAACCATCTGATCATAGAAACAGAATCCAACAGCAAAGACAATATTTACATTCAAGACTTTTCTATCAATGGTCAGCCATCATCCCGCAGCACCATAAGTCATAAGCTGCTTATGGAAGGGCCTTATCTCCATTTTAAAATGGGCCCTGAGCCAGGCGTAAACTTTGGTATCAAACCTGAAGATAGACCACAGAGTAGCATCAACACACAAGAAGTGGTGGCTATCCCAGCGCTCACCCGTGGCGATAGATCTTTTATCCAGTCTACTCAACTTGCCTTGACTTGTGCAACTCCAGACGCCACTATCTATTATACACTTAATGACAGCAAGCCCAAAAAATACAAAAAACCCATAAAAATAAAAGACAAGGCCCGGCTCGTGACCTGGGCAGAAAAAGAAGGAGCCCTGCCCAGCGCAAAAGCAACGAGTTATTTCACCAAAATGGACGACAAGAAAAAGCTGGAACTCAGATCTACTTATGCTTCTCAGTATGCTGCGGGAGGTCATCTAGCACTTATAGATCATGTGCGCGGTGGAAATGATTACAGAAACAGTGTGTGGCAAGGCTATGAAGGCCAAGATATAGAAGCCATAGTCGACCTAGGAGAAATGACAGATGTGTCGGAACTCAGAATGGGCTTTCTACAAGATGAGAACTCTTGGATATTTATGCCGACACAACTAGAGGTGTGGGTAGGACAACAAGGACAATGGGAACACTTCGGAACACTCAATAATGATGTCATTGCGACCACAGATACTGGTGCAATAACAAAGGACTTTGTTGTCAAAGGAAAAGCAAAAGGCAAGTATGTCAAAGTCATTGCGACAAGTCTGAGGTATTGTCCTGATCATCATAAGGGTGCAGGTAATCCTTGCTGGCTCTTTGCAGATGAAATTGTTGTCAAATAAGCACTAAAATAGAAGGCTCTTTTGTCCGCTGAATCTTCTTATGCATAGCCGTGTTAGCTGGTATTTTCTCTACATTAGTTGAAAATCTACCCGATATGCAAAGGTTTCTAATTCTAATTGTATGCACTGTAATCTCAAGTCTTGCCTCAGCACAATTATCTAATAACATTAAGTTATCGACTCATACGTATACGCCTGAGTCTAACCTAGAAGAGTACTTAAAACAGGATATCAAACAGAAGGCAGAAATTGTCCAAGGAAGATATTATAGGCTCATACAGTTTAGTGATCTACCCACTTTAGAAGCCATCCAGAATATGGAGAGTAGAGGCCTCAAGCTCCTCTCATACATCCCCGACAAAACCTATTATGTTTCCATAGCTGCAAATTTTGACCCTCAGCAGCTAAGGAGTTTCGGTGTGAGATACATAGATGCAGTCCCTCTGATGATGAAGGTCAGCGAAGATCTGCTGGCAGGTGCCCACCCGCAATGGGCACAAGTCGGCAACAAACTAGAACTCTCTATGTCCTACCCTAAGGATGTAAAAGAATCTATTGTCCTTGCTGCACTAGAGGAGATAGGAGCAGAAGCTAAAGATTACAACAGCTATAACAGTCAGATGCTGATACACGTGCCACTATCGGCGTTAGATGCATTGATAGATCTACCATTTCTAATGAGTCTCGATTATGGTCCAGAGCCTTCTGTTCCAGATGATACAAGAGGTAAAGGCTTAGCGAAGGCCAATCTTCTCGATTCCCGATTACCAACAGGAAGACAATATAATGGTCAAGGCGTGAGCTTAATGACGAGAGATGATGGCCACGTAGGACCACATATCGATTTTCAGGGAAGGCTCAATCAAACATTAGCCCCTAATAGTCTTACACATGCAGACAATGTCTCAGGGGTCATGTGTGGAGCTGCAAACTACGACCCCAATATACCGGGTATGGCGACTGCCTCGGATCTTTATGTTATAAACTATCGTGCCTCCTTCTTAGATAATACGATGGATTTTCACTTCGATGAGAATGTGCTGGTCACCAACTCCTCTTATAGCAATGGTTGTAATCGCGGCTACACTGTGATTGCACAGACTGTCGATGAGCAGTGCTTTGACAATCCGACATTGATGCACGTTTTTTCTGCTGGCAACAGCAACGGAGAATCTTGTGGATATGGAGCAGGAGACCAATGGGGTAACATTACAGGAGGACACAAGGTTGGCAAAAATGTCATTGCCGTAGGGAGTACAGATTATAGAGGTGTTATATCTAATTTTAGCAGTCGAGGTCCAGCGAGTGATGGTCGGATCAAGCCAGACCTAACAGCGCTCGGACAAGCACATACAACTACGCTACCAAATAATAATTACAACTCCACAAGTGGTACGTCCTTCTCTGCTCCTCTAGTTGCTGGCGTTATGGGAATGCTCCACCAAGCGTATGCCGACAATAATAACAATGAAATTGCCGAGGCGGCACTACTTAAAACCTTAATGCTCAACACAGCGGATGACTTGGGACAGCCGGGGCCAGATTTTATTTTCGGTTGGGGTAATGTCAATGCTTACAAATCTGCGCTAGCCATTGAAGAAAAACGTTATGAAAAAGTCTCTATCAATGCAGGAGACAACAACACACACGCTATAGAGATTCCAGCTGGGACAGCAGAAGTAAAAGTGATGGTGTACTGGGCCGATCAGCCTGGCCTTACCAATGTACAATCCGCCCTTGTCAATGATCTAGACTGCACATTGACCTCAACTAGTGGTGAGGAGTACCTGCCTTATATCCTAGATACATCACCAGATGCCGGTCTCCTTAATAGGCCAGCCACCACAGGCATAGATAGACTGAATAATGTAGAACAAATATCCATTAAGAATCCCGAGGCTGGAACTTATGAGCTCAATGTAGCAGGAACAATATTGCCCTTCGGTGTTCACGAATATTATTATACGTGGGAGTTTTTTACTGAAGACATTTTTATTACCTATCCGACAGAAGGGGAGTTATTAGCTCCAGGTGAGGTGATGACGGCGCACTGGGATGCAATCGATACCGACCAGACCTTCTCTATGGAAATATCTACAGATGATGGTGCTACTTGGATGCCGTTGTCAGGCGCTTCTCTCAGAAAAAACAAAGACATCAACTTACCTGATGTCATCACAGATCAAGCACGCGTAAGGGTTATAAGAAATGGTGTAGCAGTTGCCTCTGATCGATTTACCATAGCTCCAGAACCATCTAACTTAGAAATAGAGCGCATCTGTTTTGACCTTCTTGACTTAACTTGGGACCCCATAGATGAAGCCGTCAGTTACGATGTCTACAGGCTCGGTGATCGCTATATGGAATATGAAATGACGGTAACAGATACATTTGCAGAACTACCGATTGTCAACCCATTTAACGAACACTATTTTGCAGTCTCCGCAAATTTTGATAGCGGTATCAGGAGTCAACGTTCTATAGCCATAGGCACAACCGCAGAAGGTCTCATCAATTGTAAAATGGACAGAGATCTCGCCTTTGATAGTCTACAACTTTCTAATAACGGCAACTACATCGTCTGTGAAGGTCCAATTACAGAATTCCCTGTCGTCACTATAGAAAATACTGGATTAGAAGCCCTATCCCAATTTGAATTGTCTTATACTGTCAATGGTGGTGAAGTGGTTACAGAAAGCATCAACATAAATTTGCTACCAGACAGCACCTATACACATACCTTCGCAGAACCATTTACACTAACAGATAATGGTGCTGTAGATATTGTCACTTGGTTATCTAGAGATGGAGAGTTGCTGGTCCAGAATGACACTTTGACATTTGACAGTCAGAGTTATTTCGACCCAGGGGAAAGTCTCCCATTTGCCGAAAATTTTAATGCACAGGAAGTGCTTCCTAATTTCTGGAACACCATAAGCCCAGTAGATGACGCGACGTGGGGCATTGTGTCTGCTATCCAAAGAGATGGCAGACGTGATAATGTATGTGTGATGCCTTTTGCTGACGCAGGTGAGCGAGAGACGACAGATATACTGAGCTCAATACCCTTAGACTTTAGTACTGCGGGTACTGGTGCTTTAGTTTTAAGTTTCGACAAAGCCTATTTCTATGAGGACAGAGAAGACGGACTTATCGTCAGGATACTAAGTGAGTGCGGTACAGAAGTTATAGATACTTTACTTGATCAGAGTGGTGCTGATCTGGCGACGAGTAGTTCATTTTTTGACTTGCCCAATGAAGTTTATAATTGGAGTTCAGAGTCTATAGATTTATCGAGCTACCAAGAATTTGATAAAGCTATTATACAGTTTATAGGTTTCAATGATAGGGGTAACAACCTGTATATAGATAACATCAATGTAGCTTCACTAACCTTGTCCAGTCCTGAAGCTGATTTTGCAGTCGCAGGTGGAGGATCTTGTATCTTAGAAGAACTAGTCGTCGAAGACAACTCTTCTGGTGGGTTGCTGACTTATAACTGGGATTTTGGCCTCGGAGGTATCCCTAGGACGGCAGAAGGTCCAGGCCCACATAACTTTAGCTACTTTATCCCAGGAGAAAAAAATATCGTCTTGACTATAACCAATGCCGAGGGCAGCCAGACTTCGGTAGAGGAAATAATTATAGAAGATGTGCCTTCGGGTAGATGGGACTTTACAGAAATAGGCTCTGCTACTTTGCAATTTGATGCTGACTTCTCTAATGTGACAGAATATTTTTGGCGATTCGGTGATGGTAGCATCAGCACTGAGCCAGACCCTAGGCATCAGTTCCCAGGTCCCGGCACCTATGAAGTCAGTCTATTGGTTAGGAACGGTTGCGGGCAGCGAAGTTTTGTGAATGGCATAACTGTCCTGACGAGTAGTGTAGAAAATGTAGAGGAGGGCAACTGGAGCTTAGCGCCGAATCCCTCCAAGGATATCGTCACCCTCTATACCAATCAAGTAACCGCAGAAGCACGTATACAACTTATCAATCTTGCCGCAGAAAAAGTCTGGGAACAGAATATGAGAGTGGATGACAAGGTAGAGCTCAATTTGGGTGGTCTGCCTTCCGGCATCTACACCGTGTTGATTACGGCGGATAATAAGAGACAGTCGTTGAGGTTGGTGAAGATTTAATGCGTCGTCCACAATCAAAACAAAAAAAAGGAGCCGTCTTACGACCGCTCCTTTTTTTTGTTTTATCATTATAGCTTTCTTAGCTGATCTTCCGCATCCTCAGACTCTCCGGCGTCACTTCTAGATACTCATCCTCTCTTATATACTCCATAGCTTCTTCGAGCGAGTGTACAATTTTGGGAGCGAGCTTGGCCGCATCATCGGCACCAGAACTTCTCATATTGGTGAGTTTCTTTCCTTTGATAACATTAACTTCCATATCGGTGTCTCTCGTATTCTCACCTATAACCATACCTACATAGACACGATCTCCTGGTGCTACAAAAAACTTACCTCTGTCCTGAAGTCTATCCAGAGCAAACGCCAAGGCTTGACCTTCTTGACCAGAAACTATTGAGCCCTTGGTACGTGAAGGAATCTCCCCCGCAAAAGGCGCATACTCACTAAATCTATGTGTCATAATCGCCTGACCAGAAGTAGCGGTCAACATATTATTTCTCAAACCTATCAATCCTCTTGAAGGAATTTCAAATTCTAAGTGTTGTAAATCACCTTTAGGTTCCATAACCTTAAGCATTCCCTTACGCTGTGTGACTTGCTCGATCACTTTACCAGAAAATTCTTCTGGTACATCTACTACGAGCAACTCCATAGGCTCACACTTCTTACCATCAACTTCCTTATAGATTACCTGAGGCTTACCCACTTGTAATTCATAACCCTCTCTCCGCATCGTCTCTATCAATACAGATAAGTGTAAGACACCACGGCCATAGACATTGAACTTGTCCTCTGTATCGGTATCCTCTACTCTCAGGGCAAGATTTTTCTCAGTCTCTTTATACAGACGATCTCTCAAGTGTCTTGAGGTCACAAATTTGCCTTCCTTTCCGAAAAAGGGAGAATTGTTAATCGTAAAAAGCATACTCATCGTCGGCTCATCTACTTTGAGATGTGGCAGCGCTTGCGGGTTGTCTATATCTGTAAGTGTATCACCGATATCAAAACCTTCTATACCGACTATAGCGCAGATGTCTCCACTTCTCGCCGTCTCTACCTTCGTCTTACCTAGACCTTCGAAGACGAAGAGCTCCTTTATTCTCACTTTCTTCTGGACACCATCTTTTTTACACAACATCAAGTCCTGGCCTACTTTCAAGTCCCCTCTAAATATCCTACCGATCGCAATCCTTCCTGTAAACTTGGAGAAGTCTAGAGACGTAATTTGCATCTGAGGATCTCCCTCTACATAAGGGGCTTCGGGGATGTTATCGACGATCGCCTGGAGTAGAGGGATGATGTTATCCGTCTTCTTCTCATAGTCAAAACTCATCCAGCCAAACTTGGATGAACCAAACAAGGTTACAAAGTCCATTTGCTCCTCAGTCGCGTCAAGATTGAACATCAAGTCAAATACATCTCCCTGCACATCTTCTGGTGTACAGTTTTCTTTATCCACTTTGTTGACCACCACGATAGGCTTGAGGCCTAGCTCTATGGCTTTACCCAGGACAAATCTTGTCTGAGGCATCGGCCCTTCAAAGGCATCGACTAGCAGCAATACGCCATCAGCCATCTTGAGCACCCGCTCTACTTCACCACCAAAGTCGGCGTGACCAGGGGTATCTATGATGTTGATCTTAACACCTTTGTAGCGTGCGGCGACATTCTTAGACACGATAGTGATGCCTCTCTCTCGCTCTTGATCATTGTTATCAAGAATCAACTCTCCCCTATCATCTCTAGGGTCGAGGACATTACACTCGTGTATGATTTTATCAACTAGTGTCGTCTTACCGTGATCGACGTGGGCGATAATGGCAATATTTCTAATGGATTCCATATGCTAATGCTTAGATTTTTGTTCTAAGCGGGGGCAAAGATGCCAAAATATCCAAGAGGAAGAAACCCCCCACAAAAACAGTGCTTCTGTGAGGGGTATAGTACCGATATGGACGAATTTCTTAAGTTTCTGGTGATTGGAAGTCGGGAAGCGTCATCAAATCGAAGAATTGACCGAGATCTGGCCTCAGAATTATCTCTGTCCTACGATTTATACGTCTATTATCTGGGCTATCATTGTCGACTTTGGGAGCATACTCGCTCTGTCCTGCGGCAGTGAGTTGGCTAGGATCTACTGCATATCTGTTTTGCAAGACTCTCACGACTGCTAGGGCTCTACTGGCGCTTAGATCCCAATTGTCTAAAAAGTACTTATTGTGTATAGGCACATCATCTGTATGACCTTGCACGAGCACTTTTAGATCCAGGTTGTCATTGATGATCCGAGCCACCTTACCCAGCACCTCATAAGCCTCCTTATTGACTTGTGCACTTGCCGTCTTGAAGAGCAACTTATCCGATAGTGAAACATAGACCGCACTGCCTTTCACTTCTATATCAACATCTGTATCATCTACATCCAATAGAGAGCTTTTCAAGTTGGACACAAGGGCAAAGTTGATGGAATCTTTCTCTTGTATTTTTTCTGAGAGCTGAGCGATATAGCCTTGTTGCTCTTGCATAATCTGTAGAGAGGTATGGATACTTGCGGCATCTTCTCTGTTGATGATCGACAATTCTGTCATCTTCTCCAACATATTGTCATTGGAAGACTGGAGATAAGCTATCTCTTCTTGCAGATATTTGATGCGTTCGTCATCTTCTGTAGGTCCACACGAGATGACAAATAGACTGCTCAATAACGGGGCTAACCAAATGATACTTTTCATAAACTGTCAGTTTCATACAAAACCAAGATTTCGAATCAAATGTTATGTCAGAGATGAGATTGGGTGGATACTCGGAGGGGGTAAATATGAAATACTAGGCGTATTCCCTGAGTGTTATTTTTCTGAATGATAATTACTTGCGATTCCCTTCCAATCCCTTGATACTCATCAATAGAAAATCGAGTGCTAAGCTGTAATCTAACTGTTTATATTCAAGACCTAAGCGTCTCAGGTTATTGTAATAGTCTTCTCGATTCAAGTAATAATTTTTCTCTAACTCTATCGAGACTGCGTTGGATCCTAGTTTATTAAGCAAAAACCACTTTTCCAAGAGGCGACCTGTGCGACCATTTCCATCTTGAAATGGGTGAATTTTTACAAACACTAAATGAATCTGTGAAGCAAAGAAAAAAGACTCTACAGCGCCCATCTTCCTATCCAGCAAAGCCTCTATTTGCTCATAAAAAGCACTTAACTCAGATTCAATCTTATTCGGTTCGCAGGCGACATACTCGATCCTATCTTCCTCATTAATGACATACATTGGATTATTCCTGATCTTACCTCTCTGACTTTCTGGTAATAAATGTTGGCTGATGATCTTATGTACTTGGATTACGTTTTCTTGAGTTAATTGTTTGGTTTGTATGAATTGATAAGCCTGAAATAAATCTTCAGATTTCTTTGTGTAATCTGGGTTGTAAGGAACCTTGAGAAACTTATGCTTAAAAAAGCTATCAAAATCTATTTCCTCACCCTCTATCTTAGAAGAATAGACACTAGATACAGAATTATAAAAATCAAAGTAGTCTACAGGTAATTTTTCTTCCCTCTTTTGATTCAATAGGTCGATTGGATCAAAGTCAATTTGGTCTAAGAATACTTGATGTAGTTGATTGCTTATCAATACTTTTTTTTGCTGCAAGATAATCTTTTATGTTCTGATACATTGGAACTGCCTAAATGCAACCTTGCTCTACTCACTAAAATTACTCAAATCATCCTCCCAAGAATATTCCCGATATCGAATAGTAAAACCTGTCAAGTCCTGATCCAGCTGCTGCTTATAGATTTTTCTTATGCCCGCCTCACCTCCAAAGTCCGCATAGAACCACTTAAATAAAGCCGTAACACCAACGACTTTCTTATGCTCATCCCACTCCGTCTCTGCTTCCAAAAATGACTGAGTCGCCATATCTAACTGCGCTTCCAGGTTCGACGATTTATAAAAAGCGATCGGCGGGCAGCTTACCGCACCACAGTTCAGCGCAAAATGAATCCTATAATCAACCCTGTCAACAGCCAATTTCTTAAGCCTCGGCACTACAAAGAGTGACGGCAAGAGGCCGAGCCCATACTTAAACTTGTTTTTCCTTAAGATGCCGTGTTCCACATCATCTAGACTGTATTGCTTTCCCGCAATGACAAGGAGCCTAGAGCGATAGATCTGGGGCTTAATGTGGCCCTCTTGTCTCAATATTTGATAATAGGCATTATAGATATTGATCCAAAAGGTTTTCTTTTTGGTATCGGTATCAAGCTGTTCCAAAAGAGTCGTCGTCACGTCTTCTGCAAGTGTCTTAACTAAGTCCGAGGTACTTTGCTGCATCTTGACAGCGAGGAGGAGTTGCTCAGCTTGTTGGAGAATATCGTATTTCATTGACTTGTGTCAATTAATTTTATCAGTGAATCCAAATTTTAATCTTTCCAAGATATGTCTTTTATCCTCTACTGTTTCTTTTTCAGTATTTTGAATCATCAACGTTAACAAGTCCGATTTTTCAGATATGGCTTTATCCATAATATGGATCAATCTATTTCTCAATTGCTCATTAGTATAGACTAGCTTTTGCATTTCTCTGCCTAATACGATGAGCTACTCTGCATTCAATACCGATTATGTCATTTATCTTTTCTACCGCTATGAGTACATCAATCTCCATTGTATGAAAATGTGCAACGTATGTTCGGAACATACAACTTTTGTATTCGTACAAAATGTTGTGCGGTGATGTCTTCCACAGACATTACTGAAAATGTAGTAATTATCATGGTGGGATTGAAGATAGCAATCCCATACAGCCCAATCCTGTTTAGTGTATAATCCCCCTAATCCACTACCGTAATCGTCCCAGCTTCCATATCCTCACCTACCTGTAGCATATACACATAGACACCTGCGGCTATCCCACTCTCATAAGGTGCCCAACCCTGCTCAGCGACATTGACAGGAAGATCAACTCTATCAAAAAGGACATTGCCCCATCTATCATAAACGAGCAAGGCATAGTCCAATTCAGAACCTCCCCTCGCTTGCATATATAATCTATCATTACCTGTAGAATTACTCAGGATATTAGGCAAGTAGTAACGATCCTCTACCTCTAGTTCATCAGCAGCCTCCACCAGTACACTGACCAATACAGTATCAAGACAACCGGCCGCACTCATCACGACGACCTGATAACTCAATAGACCGACCTCTGTTACTACTAGGTCTGGCGCAGCACAACTGGTGCAAGACAAGCCCTCCCCATCTAACCACTCTACAACTTGCCAATCTTCTATATCTAGCGATAGACCTAAAGTATCTCCTACTTGCCCCGCAAAATCCACCGCAACTGTCTCTAACGACTCTTCCGACATCGTCACCATATAAGCCGTAATCAACGAATCGCAACCAGACGCCGTCCTCAGTGTATCATAAACGACACCTGCTCCTGCAACCTGCGCGCCTGCTATGGTGACAACTTCTCCAGGACAAAGCACAAAATCCTCTTGCTCCGCTAGAGCCTCTGCCTCGATGACCAACTGTGTCTGGATAACAAGACTATCACAACCCCCCAGACTCTCCAGTGTATCCACATATAGCCCCGCTACCCTTTGCCAATCTCCACTGACAAAAAGTGAATCGCCAAAACATATCGCTCTATCCTCTTGCTGAACACTCGGCATATCTACCATCTGGACTTCATAAGTCCTGACAACACTGTCGCAAGCGACACTACTATACAATGTCGTCACCGTATGCTGACCAGCAGCTGTAATAATCGTCCCGCCTAAGACTACACTATCTCCAGGACAAAGCAAAACCTGCTCACTTATCAATATCGGATCATCAGTAAAACGAATGCTAAGCTCACTGAGTAAGCTATCACAACCATCGACAAATCTAAGAGTATCTAGAATCGTAATTGCTTCCGTATAGGCCTGACCTCCTAGGCTCAAGGTATCTCCCATACACAACAGCGTATCCAATAATTCCACAGCAGCAACTGCCATAAACTCCAGCGCATACTCTACATACAAACTATCACAGCCTCCCCTAGATTGCAAGGTATCGGTGACCGTACGATCATCCACATAAGTCGTACCATTGATACTGATGGACTCACCACTACACAGCATTGTATCTATCTGTGTAAGTATCGGCGCACTCTCAAAATCAAGCGCATAGCGCACATAGAGACTATCACAACCAGTCAAGCGAGACGCCAGTGTATCTACAATCAAGGTATCTGCACTATACCACACAGCACCGATCTGGATAGAATCTCCACCACAGATCAGCTGGTCTCTCTGCTCTTCTAGCGGTGGTGGTGGCAATACAAAACTAAATCTACTCGTATCCTCGACACAACCATTATCATACGCATACAGCAAGGTCGTCAAACTAGTATCTAGACTAGGGACAAACAAGGAATCACTCTCCAACCACTCACCACCTGTAGCATCATTATAAACAGAAGCATCAATCTGTCCTGCCTCTCGGCAGACTTGTATCATCGTGTCTTGTGCTACAGTCAGACTACCAGCATCGATCTGTAAGCGTGAAGTAGATACAGGGCCCATCTCACCCCGATAGTAAGCGCTGAAATCTATCTCAACCAACCCCACATATCCAGGTAGGTCACTCATAAACCGAAGAGATTTCAAGACCTCCTCATAATTATCAAAATCTGCTATACCCTGATTAACTACAGTGAGGCTACTTGTATTATTACCACGCAGTCTCAGCTCTGGCGTAGGTTGTCCTTCCAGACGCATCGTAGCCTCTGCAGATCTTATGGAGACTGTGATACTATCTATAGAGCCTACACTGGCAAACACTTGCAACGACTCATCGACCACCTGCAACTCTGTATGGCAACTGGCCTCTAGCGCATAATCTCTATTAAACTGTATCGGCTCATCATCTAGGTCCAGATCTATCGACAACCGACAAGAGGACCATTCCGGAAATCCAATAGACGACACATTATCACTAAAGATATCACACTCGTAGACAGCCTCCCCTGTCTCTGGATAGAAGTAAGAAAAGGCTCTCCCAGTACTACCACCACTACCTTCCAAGTACACTCTTACATCCTCACAGTGATACTGAGCTGTACAGAAGGTAGATTCACTATTGATGTTGGCTGGCATACCTGCTGCAGCCAATTCTATCTCCCCGAGCAAGTCTAGATCACCAGACAAGTCCGTATTCAAGGTATAATATCGGGGCTTAGGGAGTAACTGATTAAAAGCATCTCGCTGCTGGCCAATAATAAGCTGGTCTTTATAGAAAGTGATCCCACTCCCCAGATTTTCATTGGGAAAGATCCTCTGCTGGAAGTCGCCTGTATTCAGGTCATAGACACCTACATGTCCATTCCGTGCAGTAAGGTACATCGTATCATTGCGAATGGTAAAATCTGTCCATGCTCCTATATCATCGAAAGCAGGTATACCAAAAGCAAAAATATCTTGGCCTATCTCTAGTGTACTCGTGTTCCACCAACTTAAAATTGCAGCTCTAACACCATATACAAAAGTACTGTCGGGATGTATTCCCACTACTTCATTAAATGGACCTTCAACGATAAGAGGATCGTCTTTCCCTAAATCTTCGCTTCCTGGCATCACTTGAAATGCACAGTCATTATAAGGATGATAATGATATCTATTAAGTCCATCAGCTCCATCATAGACAAAGCCTTGACTTACGAGAAGTGAATTAAAGCTAAAGCAAATAGTAACTAATAAAAATGCTCGATGCTTCATAGATTATATTATAAATAGACAAATTTAAAATATGGCCCAGGTGATATACCTAAAACTGAACGTTCAAATTCTCAGAGTTGTCCCAAGCAAAAGGCCCAATTCAGCTGTGTTTATTGAAGATTAATCTATTTCTCCACACGGTTGTTCTGCTGATCCCAATCACTAATCCATTATGCTGTGCTAGAACATACTTACATTCACCAACATAATGATGCACGCTTGATAATAAAGGGTTTGTTTTTATGTAAAATCTGACATTAAACTCAGAACGCATCCCCCTACTCCACTACCGTAATCGTCCCAGCTTCCATATCCTCACCTACCTGTAGCATATACACATAGACACCCGCAGCTATCCCACTCTCATAAGGTGCCCAACCCTGCTCAGCGACATTGACAGGAAGATCAACTCTATCAAAAAGAACATTGCCCCATCTATCATAAACGAGCAAGGCATAGACCAATTCAGAACCTCCCCTCGCTTGCACATATAATCTATCATTGCCTGTAGCATTACTCAGGATATTAGGCAAGTAGTAACGATCCTCTACCTCTAGTTCATCAGCAGCCTCCACCAGTACACTGACCAATACAGTATCAA